>CAMYEJ010000060.1 GCA_947254665.1 uncultured Peptoniphilus sp. | reverse complement strand
TTCTTAATCATTAAAGGATTAAAATACTAATTAAAAAAATAAAAAAGTTTTAATAAGAATTTTATAGCCTTGTAAAATAAGCGAAGTTCTCCGCTGTTTAACAATCGATAAAATTAGGTAAATATGATGTAAGAGGTGGACTATGAGAAATTTTAAAAAGATTATATATTTTCTAGTTTTAGCTATGTTTATTTCTATTCCTACCGGTGCATTTGCAGTTGGAGATAGGATTGAGCTTAAATTTACAGAAAATAAGAAATTACAAGAAAATAATAGGGCAAACCCTAGGTACTTAGTGGAGCTTGCACAGAATGAAATGGTGGGCAGAAGTTCTTCAAAATATGTGGACGGCTTCTACTTCATAGTTGAAAGAGGAGATGTTTATGGAATTATTCCACAAGCATCATTGAATTTTAAATCAAGAATATCCATTTCTTATTATTCAGACGGATATTCAAAAGATTTAGGCACCTTCAACGCGTCTGACAAGGAACAGAAAGTGTTCTTGGGTTATGCATATAGCGGCGGAGAGTATAAGATGAGTATCGATTCATTTGCTTTTGATGGAACTACTCTTTCAAATGACAGTGTAACCTACAATGTTGGAAAAGAAATGAAGAGTACTTCTGACTATTATCAAAATAGAGATGATGATATTGTAAGAAGACTGGCTTCTGAATTGAGATTTAAAAAAACGGACAATGGATACGAAATTACAACTCCAAACTTGCCTAAGGGATACAGTGGTGAGCTCCAAGTGGAAGTTTCAAAATCAAGGTCAACTGGTAGAATGAATTTGAAATTCGAAACTGAAAAGACGGTTTACTTTACAGAAAAAGATTTGGACCTTGTGGAAGCTTCTGCCCTTATTAAAATTAAAAATGGTAATAGAACTGTTGTTACTGATTATGCTTATGTTTCCGACTACATTGAAATCATAGAAAACAAGGGATTTAATCTCTTAAATGAAGCATCAAACGCATTGCAACATGTGAGATTTTACATGCACGAAGGTAGAAAGTTTGTGACTATTCCTGCTAAGACCAAAAATTTAGATGCGACTTACAAGATTTACACACCGTTTAACAATGACAACAGAGTTATAGAAGCTGGAGACAATGTAGTGGAATATCCTTTAGATGGATGTGATAACTGTTACATGGTTGCAACTTATAAGACCTATGACACATTGGTTTTAGAAAGGGGAATAGAAGGATTTGGGGAAAATCCATTCCATTACACAGATATGCCAAGAACAAAACTTAAAATGGAAGATTTTACTGCAGATAAAAAGAAAACAACATTTAAGACAGATAATATCGTGGACAGCAAGAGCAGCGTAAATCTTACAGATATCAAAGGTCACTGGGCAGAAAAAAATATCGAGAGATTTGTAAAAGAACAGATAATTATGGGCTATCCAGATGGTACTTTTAAACCAGAAAAGCCACTTACCTATAGAGAAGCTCTCTCCATGATTAAAAGAATTGGAGATAAAAACTTGTTGAATCTTTCAGTAGTTAAAAATAGTAATCCTAAATTCATAAGAGGAGCCTGGGGAGATGACGATGTGAGATTCGTTTTATCTAGACTTCCAAAAAATATTTTACAAAATGTTGATTTGGAAACTGAGGCGAGAAGAGATGAGATTTCATATGTGATGGCTCATTTCTTCAATTACAAAACTGGAAGAGAAAATGTAAATAAATTTAAGGACGAAAGAGATATAAATTATTTAAATGAAATCGAACTTTTAGTTTCAAACAAAACTATTAGTGGCTATCCAGATGGAACATTTAAGCCGGCAAACAAATTAAAAAGATGCGAATTTGTAACCATGATTTCCAATATACCAAACTTTACAAAATAAAGGGGGAAGACCCCTTTATTTTTTTTCTAAAAATTCTTATTATTTAAAGAGAAATGTAACTGTATTGAAGAGGAAGTTCTTTAGATGGTATAATTAAGGCAAATACAATTATGGAGAGTTAAATGGTAAAATTTGCAATCATTGCAGACGATCTTACTGGATCTAACGCCACCTGTTCACTACTTAAAAAGGTGGGGCTAAATGCTCTTAGTATGATTGATTTTGCAGAAGAAGTAAATGAAGACATAGACGTGGTAAGCTACAGTACACTTTCTAGGGCTATCCATCCAGAAGAAGCTAAAAGCTGTGTAAAAGAAGCTCTAAAGTATATGAAAAGCTTAAATCCTATGTTTTATTCGAAGAGAATAGACTCTACTATGAGGGGCAATATTTCCTATGAAATAAATGCTTTTTTTGAAGAGCTTCCAGGATATATGGGAATTTGTGTCCCTGCATTTCCAAGCAGTAAGAGAATTGTTATAAATGGTACTATGCTTGTAGAAGGAAATCTTTTGACCAACACAGATGCGGGAAGAGATCCGAAGATGCCTGTATCCAGCGACAATGTGGTGGAGATTTTAAAAGATGGACTAAATGGAAAGATTAAGTCCATAAATCTTGCTGAAATTGAAAAAGGGGCTACACATCTATCCAAATTAATTAAAGGATACTACGATGAAGGTATAAGTCTGTTGGTGTTTGATGCGGTTTTAGACAGCCATTTGGAGATAATAGGAAAAGCGGTGTTTGAATCTCATATCAAATTCTTTTCCGTGGATCCGGGGCCATTTTCAATGCATATAGCAAGATCTATCCTCGACAAGGAAAATCTACTTAGTAAGGTGCTTATGATCTGCGGTTCTGTTACGGATATAACCGTTAGACAGATTAGGGATCTTCTAAATAATCAGGATGTAAAAGTAATAAAAGTTTCTGCAGAGAATCTTATCGATGAAGAAAAGAGGGATTTGGAGATAAAAAGTGTGACCAGTAAAGCTGATTTAATTTTAGAGGATAACAATCTTCTTCTCGTGACTACAACACCTTTTGAAGAAGGGGATAAGAGGCTTAATCTGGTAGAAATATCTAAAGAGAGAAATATTACAATCGATGAAATTTCAATTTTAATTTCAAGCGGACTTGGAGAAATTGGCAAGGAAATTTTAAATAGCAAACATTCTTTCGCAGGAGTATACACCAGTGGTGGAGATATTACGGTAGAACTTGTTAAACTTTTAAATTCTGCAGGAATTACAATTAGAGAAGAACTTGAACCACTGGTTGCCTATGGAAGGCTCACCGGTGGAGAGTTTGATGATTTGAGAATAGTAACTAAAGGTGGAATGGTTGGAGATGCAAAGACTATGGAAGTCTGCCTAAATAAACTTTCCACTGAAGTCGAAGAAAATTAGGAGGAAGTATGGAAAGACCTATTATTGGAATACCACTAGGAGATCCGGCAGGAATTGGACCGGAAATAACCGTTAAGACATTTGAAGAAAAGAGAGTTTGGGAAGTATCTAGACCATTTTTGGTAGGAGATCTTTTCGTTATAAATCGTGCCATTAAAATTACAGGCTCAAAATTAAAAGTAAATGTAGTTTCTTCAGTTGAAGAAGCTAAGTTTGAAGAAGGGACCATCGATCTACTTGATCTAGATATTGTAAATTCAGATTATGAATTTGGAAAGGTAGATGCAAGATGCGGACTTGCTTCATTTAAATATGTTGAGAAGACTGCCAAACTTTGCATGGAGAAAAAATTAGATGCAATGGCAACTACTCCAATCAACAAGGAATCACTAAGAGCGGCGGAAGTTCCATTTATCGGACACACAGAAATGCTTGAAGAAGTATCTGGAGTTCATGATCCTCTTACTATGTTTGAAGTGAACAATTTAAGAGTGTTCTTCCTTTCAAGACACGTAAGTCTAAGTAAGGCCATTGAGATGGTTAAGTACGACAGAGTGCTAGACTACATTATAAGATGTTCTGAAGCTATGAAGAAGCTCGGCGTGGAAGGAACTATGGCAGTGGCAGGGCTTAACCCTCACTGCGGTGAACACGGACTATTTGGATACGAAGAAGTAAATGAAATAGAACCTGCAATTAAAGAAGCACAAAAACTTGGCTATGATGTAGTTGGACCTATTGGAGCCGACTCAGTATTTCACATGGCGCTTGAAGGAACATTCTCATCCGTTCTTTCTCTATACCATGACCAAGGTCATATAGCTACAAAGACCTACGACTTCTACAGAACGATTGCAATTACAAACTCTATGCCATTTTTAAGAACTTCTGTAGACCACGGAACGGCTTATCCAGTTGCGGGTAAGAATATCGCATCCGCCGTTTCAATGATTGAAGCAGTAATCCTTGCTGCTAAGTACGCCCCTAAATTTAACAATAAATAAAAATTTAAATAAGTGAGGAACATATGGAGAATTTCGTTTTAGACGGTACTAGAATGCTAATCGCTCTTGGAGTTGGAATAGTATTTCTGATGATTATGATTTTAAAGACCAAGTTACACACATTCTTGGCGCTTATAATAACTGCTGTATTTGTAGGAATCGCAGGTGGAATGCCTCAGGACATGGTAATCTCTGCAATCAGTTCTGGATTCGGTTCAACCCTTGGTTCCATTGGAATCATAATTGGATTTGGAGTAATGATGGGACAGATCTTTGAAGCGACAGGAGCTGCAAAGACCATGGCTAATACATTTATTAAAAAACTTGGAGTCAATAAAGAGGAAGAAGCACTGGCAATCACAGGATTTTTAGTTTCAATTCCAATCTATTGTGACTCAGGATTTGTAATTCTTGCATCACTTATAAAAGCTCTTTCAAAAGCTAGCAAAAAATCCATAGTAAGTCTTGCAGTTTGTTTAGCTGGAGGACTAGTAATTACCCACTCACTTGTACCACCTACACCAGGTCCAGTTGGAGCAGCGGGAATTTTTGGAGCAAATGTTGGTCTTGTAATCATCTATGGAATGATTGTTTCAGTGCCTATGCTTTTAGCAGTATTGTCATATGGAAAATGGCTTGGCAAAAGAATTTACCAAATTCCTGGAGAAGATGGTGAATGGATAAGACCTACTGGAGGAGAAAATTTAGGAGCAGCAGAAGTAAAACTCGATGAAGAACTTCCTTCAGCAACAAAATCTTTTATGCCTATAATAGTTCCGATTATTTTGATACTTCTATCTACAGTTTCAAAGGCTCTTGGAGTGACAGGACAAGCGAGTGTATTTTTCCAATTTTTCGGCACACCGATAGTTGCAGTTGCCATTGGACTAATGCTTGCAATCTTTACCCTTGCATCTCACATGGAAAGAAGAGAAGTTATAAAGGTAATGGAAGCTGGGATAGAATCTGCAGGAATAATCATCCTTATCACTGGAGCAGGTGGAGCCCTAGGACAAGTGTTAAGAGATAGTGGAGTAGGTAACTACATCGCAGAAATAATAAAAGATTTAAATGTACCACATATACTACTTCCATTTATAATTGCAACAATCATAAGATTCATTCAAGGATCAGGAACTGTAGCAATGCTAACAGCAGCATCTATAACCGCACCGATAATGGCGGGTCTAAATGTAAATCCTGTTATGGCGACATTATCAGCCTGCGTTGGTTCACTATTCTTCAGTTACTTCAACGATAGTTTCTTCAACGTTGTAAACAGAACCATCGGAATAGAAGATCCAAAAGAACAGATAAGAGTTTGGTCAATCACAACTACTATCGCTTGGGCGGTAGGACTTGTGACGCTGTTAATATTAAATATGATTATTGGATAAAATTAAAATAAAAGACGAGGAAAATAAATCCTCGTCTTTTGTGATTTAATAATAAAAATAATCTTTTAATTTGCTAATTTTCTATTTACTTCATCAATAGTTTTCTTTGCTAAAATATAGTAGATAAAAGTAATTACTAAGTAGATTATTACAAAGATTATTAGTGAGTAGATTAGGGCTCTTGTACCATCGTACCATTTTAGATAATGTGCGGCACATAAAAAGTAGATAGTTAGCACTGCAAAATGGATAATTTGTTTAGGCACAGTATAATTTTCTTTTAGCTTTAAAATTATTGAAAAAAGTTCAGGCACCAATCCAAAACCGCCATAGATAATACATTGAACAATCTTTGCACTTCCCGGCTTTAAACTTTCTACAAATTCTGGAATTCCAACTATATTTTCTCCGATACATAGGGATATAATTGCTTCTATCAAAGCTCCGATACCAATCCCAATCATAAATGATTTAATAATTCTTTCTATATTTTTCATAAATCCTCCTATAATCCCAAAACCCTTTTAAATTCTTTTAGATTTCTACGGGAGACATAGCTTATATCTCCACATTTAAGCTCCACAGCTATCGTTCCTGTAAAAGATAGGTCAAGTCTTTTAACATAATCAAGATTTACTATTTCAGATCTTGATATTCTTATAAATTTGTTTTTATCAAGCCTTGATTCAAATTCAGAAACATTTAGCCTTGATTTATAAATTCCGCTCTTAGTCTTTACGAATACATTTTTATCTTCTGCGTAGATTCTAATTATTTCATCAAAGGATAGGATAAACACTTCTTCATCGCGAAAAGCGACTACTTTATCAATGGGGTTTCCTTCTAGCATATTTCTTAAATTTTCAATCTCTTTAGAGTATTCTTTGGCGAAAATCTTAACGGAAGTTTCGCCTAAGGATTCATCGATAATTATTTCAACTTTCATAGCCACCTCCTAATGATTATTATAGACTGCTAGTAAATGAGTTTCATCTGTTTTGCGATAAGTGGTAGAAATATTGGGATAAGCGGTAAAAAAAGACTGTTTAACTATAAATCATTTAAAAAGTTCTAGCTTATTAAAATTAATAGTAAAACAGTCAATATAATTTTATTCAAGTTTACTTGCGACGGATTTAAAAAATAGTCCTACAATTTGAGAGAATCTACTCATCTTTGTAATGTAGGCGAAGTCGTTGCCGTAGATAATCTTTTCGCTATTTAAATCTTCTAGTTCTCCTGTGAATACGCCGAGGACATTGATGCCGATATTCTTTGCGTTCATAACTTCCATGGCAGTGTCATATATTGCCATATTTCCCACATAGTCTTGCGCTTCCAGTTTTTTCTTGCCGAAGCTTGCTATATTTACTTCGTCATTTGGCTTACCATCCGATAGCACGATAAGTATCTTCCTCTCTGCGGAAGATTTCTTCATTAGATGAATCATGGTCTTTATTGCGAGGCCATCCCTGTTTGAGCCGGAAGGATAGTATTTAAAAATTTCTGAGTTTTTGTATTGTGAGTCTTCATAATCTCTGAACACATTTAAAACCATGTAGTTAAAGAGATTGTTAAATCCCACCACCCGAGTCTTTACATTTAATTCAGAAAGCGCCTGGGCAATTATATATCCTTGAGTTGCAACTTCAGAGGCTCTTTCATGTTGAGATGCGGATGAGTCTAGGAGTATGTCTACACGAAGTTCTCCGTAGTCGTTTAAAAATTCTTTCTTGAACACGCGATTGTCGCTGGTTCTATCTATCTTCCAAAGTTTCGATGGAACTACTTCTCCGGAACTTGAAATTATCTTATAATGCTCAGACTCTTTTAAAAGGGAATTCTTAATAGTTTCTTTTAAGCTTGTGATTCCTCTCTTGTAGGTGAGATTATTTAGCTCGAAGAATTCTCTATTAGAAGACTTCTGATCATCGATTAAACTTTTGTAGTAGCTTTCGCTTGGAAAATCTCCCTTGGTCATGTGTATTTTGATTCCTTTGTGGATGCCTGTACATACTTGGCTTTCCAAAATATGGGAGTCTGTATTGGATAAAATGTTTTTACCGAAATGTTTTTCTACAGTTTTTTGGAAGTCACTTTCGCCGGTTTCTCCCTCCACAGTTTCCATAACCACCTTTAGATTTTCGTAAGACTCTTCAAAGAATTCAGAACTCATAATATTATATTTTTCCAGTTGAAAATCTTCCAGATAATTCTTGGATATTGGTTTGGATTTTAAAATATCTGGATTTTTCTTCGCTTCTTTTATAATCTTTTCCATCTTTTCTATGGAAGTTGAATTTTCTACGTGGAAGTAGGATTTAAAAATACCAAGAAGCATAT
>CAMYEJ010000059.1 GCA_947254665.1 uncultured Peptoniphilus sp. | reverse complement strand
GAAATATGCCATACGATTCAATATATTCAAAACATTCTCAATTTCTCATTAAAATTTTCTTCTAATTATTATATATTTATTTTTGTTATTTCTTCTTACCGAACATAATATCATTAACAGGTGAAAATCTTCTATGTTCATTAGCAACAGAATCTTGATTAATCTTTAGATATTTCTTAGTCATTTTAATATCACTATGACCCATTAAATATTGGAGATAAACTATGTTACCGCCGTTTTCTAAGTATGTTGTAGCGAAGTAGTGTCGAAGTTGATAGGGGGTAATCCTATCTTCTCCACAGAGTTCTAAGATATCGCAGTACCTAGCAAACTTTCTTTGTATAGCAGTTGTGGATAACTCTTTACCAGAATCAGATAGGAAGAGATTATTAGACTTGAAGTTATTTCTCTTATTAATTTCAAAAAGCCTCTTAACATATTTAATCACTCCATCAGATAAGGGAAGTATCCGAGATTTATTACATTTTCCAATACTTGGGGTAATCCGAAGATCCTTATTATAATAGTCAAACAAATTTTCATAGACTTGCACCGCTTCAGCTGGTCTTATCCCAGTATCCAAAGTCAACAATATGAAAACATAGTCTCTAAATTCAGTATAAGAATTTAAGTCTAAAAGACTCAAGATCTTTTTCAAACTCTCTTTCTCAGCTGGTCTAGGTTCAGCATCTTCTTTCTTTCTTTTTATCCCTAACTTCACTATAGGATTTTCTTCAATTATCTCCATCTCAATCAAGAAATTAAAATAAGTATTTTGTCTTTTTCTATATCCATTATATCCACCTTTAAGATTTCTCTTTTCAAGAAAGAAGTTCAAAACTTTTTCTTCAAGATTTTCTCCATGCACAATTTCATTAAAAACAGTGAAGTCTTTGCTGTACCCATATAAAGTGTTATAGGATAGACCCTCCATAGCCTTATACTTCAAGAAATTTAATTGATTACAATCTAAAGCACTAACATCAAATTCAAACATAACTCTAGCCCCCTATTTAATTTTGTTTGGTTCGATAGAGTCCTAAAGCGATTTAAGAAAAAAGAAAGGACACGAACCTAACTTAGTTCGTATCCTTAAGAATCTCCCAAAAACCTCTATTTATGGCTGATTTCGAGGATCTTCAGTTTGTGGTGCCCAGAGCCGGAATCGAACCAGCGACACGTAGATTTTCAGTCTACTGCTCTACCGACTGAGCTATCTGGGCAAATGGTGGGCCTTCAGGGACTCGAACCCCGGACCTACCGGTTATGAGCCGGGCGCTCTAACCGACTGAGCTAAAGGCCCCTAATTAAAGAGTCTTGGCGGAGAAAGAGGGATTTGAACCCTCGCGACCCTAATGAGCCCTACTCCCTTAGCAGGGGAGCCTCTTCAGCCTCTTGAGTATTTCTCCAGTATCAATTCCCTACGGTTATGTTTTCCGCATCACTCTTAATAGTATATATGACCATTTTAGAATTGTCAACAGAAAAATTTAAGATAAATCTATCTCTTTGGAATTGCTATTCTATTTTAACATTTTAAATTATATAAGTAAAGAAATTTTTTAGAGCTATTCCATGAAAACTTGTTTTTTACCTAAGAAACATACATTTGACAAATATTTTTCTTCTCATTAAGATATAATATATTAGTAAGAATATATTTATATAAAAGGTTAGATTATGGATTTTAAGATACATTCAAAATTTAAACCCACTGGAGATCAACCGGAAGCTATTGACGGTTTGGTCAAGGGTTTAAACAAAGGTTATAAACATCAAACTTTACTGGGAGTTACTGGCTCGGGTAAGACTTTTACCATGGCAAATGTAATTGAAAAGGTGCAGAGACCGACTCTTGTAATCGCACACAACAAGACTCTTGCATACCAACTTGCCAGCGAGTTTAAGGAATTTTTCCCGGAAAATGCAATTGAATACTTCGTCAGTTACTATGACTACTATCAACCGGAGGCGTATGTGCCTGGTACGGATACTTTTATTGAAAAGGATTCTTCTATAAATGATGAGATTGATAAGCTAAGACACTCCGCAACAATGGCTCTTTTTGAAAGAAGGGACGTGGTTATTGTGGCGTCTGTTTCTTGTATCTATGGTCTTGGAGACCCGATTGATTACGAGCATCTTGCGATATCTCTTCGCCCGGGCATGATTAAAGATAGAAATGAAATTATGTCGAAGCTTGTGGATATTCAATACGTTAGAAACGATATAAATTTCATAAGAGGTACCTTTAGAGTTAGGGGAGATACTTTGGAAGTATTCCCTGCATCTAGTTCCGACAGGTCCATTCGTATTGAATTTTTTGGTGACGAAATCGATAGAATTACTGAAATAGATACTCTAACTGGAAATATAACTGGATATTTAAACCATGCATTTATAACTCCTGCATCACACTTTGCAACTTCTTCTGAAAAGGTGGATAGGGCTATTGAAACTATTAAGATTGAACTTGACGAGAGATTAAAAGAACTTCGTGGTCAGGAAAAGCTACTAGAAGCGCAAAGGCTTGAACAGAGAACCAACTACGATTTGGAAATGCTTCAGGAGATGGGATTTTGTTCTGGAATCGAAAACTATTCTAGACATCTATCCGGTAGAGAGCCGGGAAGTCGTCCATATACTTTGATAGATTATTTTCCAAAGGATTTTCTTCTAATCATAGACGAATCTCACGTTACGATACCGCAAATTCGTGGAATGTACAATGGAGATAGGTCAAGGAAGCAGACCTTGGTGGACTATGGTTTTAGACTTCCATCTGCCCTTGATAATAGACCCCTTAAGTTTAACGAGTTTGAGTCCATGGTCAATCAGGCGATATATGTCAGCGCAACTCCTGGACCTTACGAAAAGGAACATCAAGAAAATTATGTGGAACAGATCATAAGACCTACTGGACTTTTAGATCCAAAGATTGAGGTGAGACCTATTAAGGGTCAAATCGATGATCTTGTTTCTGAAATAAATAAGAGAGCAGAAAAAGGCGAGAGAACTCTTGTCACTACCCTAACGAAAAAGATGGCGGAGGATCTTACCAAGTATTTTAAAGAACTTGGCATCAAGGTTACTTACATGCACTCAGATGTAGACACCATCGAGAGAATGGAAATAATAAGAGATCTTCGTCTCGGTGTTTACGATGTGCTAATCGGCATCAACCTTCTTCGTGAAGGGCTGGATCTACCAGAGGTTTCCCTCGTTGCAATACTAGATGCAGACAAGGAAGGTTTTCTTCGTTCAGAGACTTCTCTTATCCAGACATCTGGTCGTGCTGCGAGAAATGTGGATGGTATCGTAATTATGTATGCGGATACCATCACCAAGTCCATGGATGTAACCATCACTGAGACGGAAAGAAGAAGAAAGATTCAAAATGAGTACAATATAGAACACAATATAGTTCCTAAGACCATCGAAAAGGGAATTAGGGATGTCATCGCCACTACTATCGCATCGGAAAGTAACGAAACTTACAAAGTGGACGATGAATTTACAAATGATGAAATAGAAGCCATGATTGAAGGCTTAAAGGTTAGAATGTACAAAGAGGCGGAGGGCTTGAACTTCGAAGCTGCTGCCGAAATTCGTGATAAAATAGAAGAACTTAGAAAGAAGATGATTGATTGACAGATAATATTGTTATAAAAGGCGGAAGACAACACAATTTAAAGAATGTGAACCTAACTCTGCCGAGAAATAAATTTATAGTTTTTACAGGGCTATCCGGATCAGGCAAGAGCTCACTGGCTTTTGATACCATTTATGCGGAAGGACAAAGAAGGTATGTTGAGAGTCTGTCCTCCTATGCGAGACAGTTCTTGGGTCAGATGGATAAGCCAGAAGTTGAGAGTATAGAAGGGATGAGTCCTTCTATTTCTATCGACCAAAAAACCACCAGCAAGAATCCTCGTTCAACCGTTGGGACTGTAACGGAGATTTACGACTACTTGAGACTTCTCTTTGCAAGGGTAGGTCATCCTTACTGTCCAATCTGCGGCAAGGAAATAACTTCCTATACAGTAGATCAAATGGTTGACAGAATTATGGAACTGGAGGAGAGAAGTAGGATTGTAATCCTCGCTCCAGTAGTGAGAAGAAGAAAGGGAACCCACAAAAAAGTTCTCGATAAGATAAAGAAAGATGGATTCATAAGAGCGGTTGTAGATGGTGAGATGCTTGACATAACCGCTGAAGAAGTGGAACTAGACAAGAACACCTTCCACGATATTTCCATAGTTGTAGATAGACTTATAGTTAAAGAAGGGGTTGAGTCAAGACTCAGCGATTCCATTGAACTTGCTCTAAATGCTAGCAACGGAATTGTAAATGTAGACGTTATAGATGGAGAGACATTTGTTTTTTCATCTAAACTCGCTTGTCCAGAATGTAATATTGTAATAGAAGAGATCACTCCTCGCTCATTTTCATTTAACAGTCCGCTTGGAGCCTGTGAAGTTTGTAATGGACTTGGATTTTCTAAGGAACCAGATCCAGAACTGATCATTCCAAACAAGGATCTTTCCATAGGCGAAGGCGCCATCGCATCATTTTCAAATGTGGACGGAACCTACTATATGGAGATCTTCAAAGAGATTGCAAAACATTATAAATTCAGCGAGAAAGCACCGATTAAAGATGCTCCTCCTGAAATGATAAATGACATTCTCTACGGAACAAAGTACAATGTAAATATAAAGTACAAGTCAATGTTTAGCGGTATGACCGGATTCAAAGGTATCTGGGAAGGCGTAATTTATAATTTAAAGAGAAGATATTCTGAAACCAGCTCCGATAGAGTTATAGACAAGATTGATGAATTTATGTCAGACGAACCATGTCCAAAATGCCATGGAAAGAGGCTAAAGGATGCGTCCTTGGCGGTAAAGGTAAATGGCAAGAACATCGCAGAAGTGACGGATATGTCCATCGTTGATGCTCTGGATTTCTTCAACAATCTAAAACTTTCTGAAAAGGAAGAAATAATCGCAAAACAGGTTCTAAAAGAAATCAGAGAGAGATTAGGATTTTTAAAAAATGTGGGTCTCGATTATTTGACCATGTCAAGAATGGCTGGCACACTTTCCGGTGGAGAGGCACAGAGAATCAGGCTTGCCACACAGATTGGATCTCACTTAGTTGGAGTTATCTACGTCTTAGACGAGCCGAGCATCGGACTTCATCAAAGGGACAACGATAGACTTTTGAAAACTCTTAGAGAGCTTACAGATATTGGAAATACTCTAATCGTTGTAGAACATGATGAGGACACCATGAGAGCCTGCGATATGATAGTAGACATCGGTCCAAAGGCGGGAATCCACGGTGGTGAAATCGTCGCAATAGGCTCGGTGGAAGACATAGAAAAATGCGAAAGATCCATAACTGGACAGTATCTCTCTGGTAAGAAGAAGATCGAAGTACCGAAGACAAGACGTGAATACACAGGTAAGACCATAAAAATTCATGGAGCGGCGGAAAATAATTTAAAAGATATAGATGTTGAGATTCCTCTCGGACAATTCGTCTGTGTAACTGGAGTCAGCGGCTCAGGAAAAAGCTCTTTGGTAAATGAGATTCTATACAAAGCCCTTGCTTCTTCTGTAAATAAATCTAAGATTAAGCCTGGGAAATATAAATCAATCGAAGGATTAGAAAATATTGATAAAGTTGTAGACATTGACCAAAGTCCTATCGGCAGGACTCCGCGTTCAAACCCAGCAACCTACACAGGAACTTTTGATTTAATAAGAGATATATTTGCCATGACCAATGAAGCCAAGATGCGTGGATACAAGAAGGGCAGATTTTCCTTCAATGTAAAAGGCGGAAGATGCGAAGCTTGTAGCGGAGACGGAATAATAAAGGTAGAGATGCACTTTCTACCAGATGTATATGTGCCTTGCGAAGTCTGCAAAGGCAAGAGGTACAATAGGGAAACTCTTCAAGTATTATTTAAAGGCAAAAACATTTCTGACGTGCTTGACATGACTGTGGAAGAAGCGATAGAATTCTTCGAAAACCATCCAAGGGTACTTCGCAAGTTAGAAACACTACAAAATGTAGGGCTTTCCTATATAAAATTAGGACAACCATCCACCCAACTATCTGGAGGAGAAGCTCAGAGAATAAAACTTGCAACGGAGCTATCCAAGAGAGGAACTGGAAACACCATCTACATTTTAGATGAACCGACCACAGGGCTTCACACTGCAGACATCCACATGCTTATAGAAGTTCTTCAAGAATTGGTGGACAGGGGCAACACAGTGGTGGTAATTGAACACAATTTAGACGTAATAAAGACGGCAGACCATATAATCGACCTAGGACCAGAAGGAGGTTCTGGAGGAGGAACGATTGTGGCAACAGGACGCCCAGAAGAAATAGTTAAAAATAAAGATTCCTACACGGGAAAATATTTAAAGAAAGTGCTTGGTGACAATGAAAAAAAGAATTAAAAGTATAGTATTGGCAGCGCTAATCATCATCTCAGCAGTCTTGCCAAACTCATCATTCGCATACACGAGACCAAATTATTTTCAAAATTTGAAAGGAGCAGCGAGGATTGAAGGGATAAAGAGATTTCAAGCTGAGCTAAACGTACCAACCACAGGGGTGGTAGATGCGACAACTAAAAAAGTTCTTCACAACGAAAATATCCGGGTGAGGGACTATGTAAAACCACCGACAAATGGAAATTGGATCACAGTAAATCTAACTAACAGGATTCTTACAATGTACAAAGGACATGAAGTTCTATATAAATTTCCAGTTGCTGTAGGAGCATCAGCCACACCAACGCCATCTGTTAAGGGAAAGATCATGAATAAACACGTAAACCCTGCCTGGGGAGGAATGGGCGGAAAGTACAAAGCGACATCGCCAGACGATCCGTACAATCCACTAGGTGAGAGATGGATGGGACTAAACCTTGGTAAGTACAGCGGATATGGAATCCATGGCACCATAAAACCACATCAAATAGGAATGTATGTGTCAAATGGATGTATAAGAATGTTTAATCACGATATAGAAAACTATATCTTCCCAGCATCCAAGGTGGGCATGCCAGTATATATAGGAAGAAATGAAGAATTAAACTCCTGGGGAGTGTACCAATATTTTGAAGAAGTAGATCCAAATGCTGTACCAAAAGATACACCACAAAAACCAGTGGTAGAAAATTACGAAACTGAGGATCTATACGAATATTAAGATGATAAGAAAGTTCAAGAAAAAATCTTGGACTTTTTTGTTTGGGAAAATGTGTCTTGCATTTGTAGCAGAAGCATCTTGTTTATATTAAAAATAGAAAGTCCACACAACTACAGTCACCCTGAGAGGCAGTCGAATTCTGCAAATCAGCCTTCACTTTGTTTGGCTTCTTTGGAATTTTTTGCACGAGACCTGATACGAAATCAAAGATTTCGGCTAGGGCTTCGAATGGATATAACCTCATAGGGTAAAGTCTTAATAACTGCATCGTAGCGGAAGCAATCTGCTTCCACAGCCGAGAGGCTACAATAAACTTTGCAAATGATTAATACTTATAGAGCAACACCCCTTCCAACTGGTCATCCTGAGCGGAAAAGGCGGTAGCCTTTGAAGTCGAAGGATCTGACCTATATTTAACCATTCTTTGCAATTAATTTATTTACAAGATTCTCCCAACTGCAGTCACCCTGAGCGGAAGAGCCGAAGGCTCTGGAGTCGAATGGGTATAACCTCCGAAGGTCAAGTCTTAGCAAATGAAAATATAACTCCTAATTATTATCATGCTTTACATAAAAATATCTAAACTAAAAATAAAAGCTCGAAGTCAATTCCGATTACAGAAACTTAAAAATTCTAAACCACGTCGACCTATAAATCGCAACTCGCTTCGCTCAGACAGTGCGATTTATAGCCGGTCTCCTTAGGTTTGAATTTTACGAGTTTCTTCCAGACGGAATTTCCTTTCGAGCTTTTTATTTTATTCAGGTAAGTTATTAAAAATATAGTACAAATTATCCCTGTAGCGGGAACTTCAAGATT
>CAMYEJ010000058.1 GCA_947254665.1 uncultured Peptoniphilus sp. | reverse complement strand
AGATAAATTAATCTAATTTTTAAATAGCTATTTTCTTGAAACCATGTCCTTGTATTTCAGCAGTTTCTGAAACAGACATAAATGCTTTTGGATCTACAAGTTTTACATAGTTCTTTAGCTTTACAAGTTCCACAGGAGTACAGATGCAGTAAATTATCTTTAGCTTCTTGAATTGATATGCTCCTTCTCCATCGATAAGAGTAACTCCTCTTCCAAGTTTCGCCTGAATCATCTCTGTTACTTCGTCCCATTTTGAACTTATTATAAGTACTTGTTTCTGTTTACCTACTCCTAGGTGTATCTTGTCAACCAAAGTATATCCGATTATAAACGCGATAAGTGTATATAGCGCTCTATCGATTGAAAATACAAAGGCAGATATTGCTATTACTATTCCATTAAGCGCAAGTAATCCAGAGCCTATGTTTACATTCCAGTACTTCTTTGCTATTGCACCTAAAATATCAAATCCTCCTGTGGAGGTTCCGTATCTAAATGTTAATCCATTTCCTATTCCTGAGAATATTCCCCCGAATATACTTGCTAAGATTAAATCGTGGGTGACCGCAAAGCCCTTTGGAAGGATTGCAGTCCACATTGCGATGTATAGAGAGGTAAATACTGTGGAAAGTATGGTAAAGAATATAAATTCTTTTGATAATAAAAATACTCCTATTATTAAAAGCGGAAGATTAAGCGCAAATACCAATATGGATAGTGGTATTCCCGTTGCGTGTTCAATAAGTATACTCATTCCGTTTACTCCGGCAGCTATCATTTGATTTGGTCTTATAAACATAACTATGGAAATGGTTATGAATAGACAGCCGATGAGTACCGCCATGAATTTTTCAAAAAATGTTTGTTTGAAAATCATTTTTTCAATCGATTTAAAATTTATATGTTTCTCCATGCTAACCTCGTATTTTTTCATTTTCCATTGCAATTCTAAGATTGTTGGATAGTGATGCAATATCTATACCTTCTGATACAAACCTCTTAACTATTTCTTTTCTAAGCCTTGAAACCGCTTCAAAGTTTATATCTACATTCGCCGTCCAAATGGTAACCCTTAGGTTTACTCCATATTCGGATAGCTCATTTATAAATACGGTGGTGAAATGTCTTCCCACCCTTTCATCTATCGGTCTAATGTCCAGAACATCCTTGTCGCTTTCAACACATTCTACAATTATGTCCATAGCCTTATCTATATCCGCCGTGTATGCAATGGTTATATCTAAGAATCCACCGGATATAGGGTCGACTATGTGGGAATTTTCTAAGACTTCCTTATTCATCACTGAGTTTGGTACGATCAGTCTAGAATTTGTAAATGTCCTAATAGTTGTATGTCTTAGAGAAATATCTTCTATATATCCAACTATCTTCATGTTTACAAAATTAATTCTATCTCCGACTTCAAATGGTCTGAAGACGGATATCATAAATCCAGCTATCAAATCTTCTAAACTCTTTTGAAATGCAAATGCAAGCACCGCCACAATGAGAGATGAACTCATGAGTATGGAGCCTGCCATGCTTTGGAATGTCTGAGAAAGATTACCAATCTTAAAGATCATAACAAGAATTATAAATCCTTTTATAAGTGTATTTAAAAAGTTATAGGCAATCTTTCCAGTCTTTCTAAACTTCTTAAATATATAATCTGTTATCTTTATAGCTACTAATCCTATTATAAGTGTGAGTGCTATGACTGTGATATTCATCATAGTAGGACTCATTTTTGATGTAATTGGCTCCGCAGCTTTTTCTATTGGCTCTTTTATCTTGTCTAAATTATCATTCATTTTTTCACCAACTTATAAAAAATTGTACAACGTCCTCCATAAACTTTCAATATACGCACATCACCATGTTATTAAGTAGCTTAGATTACTTGCTAAATTTTGCCATTATTTCTTCTAGAGATAGTTCTTCCTGATCTCCTGTCTCCATATTTTTAAGTCCGTAGACATTGGATTCTATTTCATTTTCTCCTATTACTAGAGCGTACTTAATATCTAGTGCATCTGCATATTTAAACTTCTTGCCCATCTTGCCAGATTCTGTGTAGATGGTAGTGCTGATGCCAGACTTTTGAAGTCTAGCTAGGATTTCTATAGATTTTTCTATGGTGCTTTCCATTGGTATGATTATGATGTCGGATACCTTGTTCCCTTTCTCCTTTATTAGATCAAGTTCTTGCATCTTTGAGAAAAGTCTGGTAAGTCCTATGGACATTCCAACCCCTGGCATAAGGTTTGTTGTGTAGTATCCTGCTAGATTGTCATACCTTCCTCCTGATGATACTGAACCGAGTTCTCTGTGGTCATCTAGGAATGTTTCGTAGACTGTTCCTGTGTAGTAATCGAGACCCCTTGCAATCTTTAGATCGATCTTGAAGTAGTCGTCATGAACTCCGTAGGCTCTCATGTACTTAACTACAGCTTCTAATTCTTCTACGCCTTGTTTAAAATCTTCATTATCGCAGTCTAATTTCTTGAGTGCTTCTAGGATTTCTTCTTTTGTACCATCAATTTCTATAAATGAAATGAGTTTTTCGATATTTTCTGAGCTCATTCCAATCTTATCTAGTTCTTCTTTTACATTGTCCACGCCAATCTTATCAAGTTTATCCACGATTCTCATCACTTCTTCTGAAGATTTAACTTCTAAGCTTTTGAAGAATCCATTTAGAATCTTTCTATTGTTGATGTGGATTGTGAACTTCCCAAAGTCAAATTCTCTAAAGATTGAATAGATAACAGCTGGACATTCCGCATCGTTTACAAGAGATATCTTTCCGTTTCCAATGATGTCGATGTCACATTGGTAGAATTCTCTATACCTTCCTTTTTGCGCCCTTTCTCCTCTGTAAACCTTGCCCACTTGGTACCTCTTAAACGGAAAGTTTAAATCAGAAAAATGTTCTACCGTATATCTTGCTAGTGGCACTGTAAGGTCAAACCTCATTGCAATATCTGTTGTGCCTTTGGTAAATTCGTAGACTTGTTTTTCTGTTTCTCCGCCACCCTTTGCAAGAAGAACCTCAGCTTTTTCCAATACTGGAGTGTCAATTGGCAAAAATCCGTATCTTTCAAAATTCTTTTTAATTATATCTAATAAATTATTGAATACTACTTGGTCCTTTGGTAAAAGTTCCATAAATCCAGGTAGTGTAGATGGTTTTACAATGGTCATTTTTCCTCCCTAATTTATATTATAAGTTTTCCAACATTGTATAGGTATGCCGATATCCTTTCAAGGGATGTTAGGCATTTGTCGAAGAGCAGTCCGCTTTCTGGATCGCATTCTCCATTTTTCATTCTTTCTATATGAGTGTTTCTATAATTTGTAACGAATCCATCCACCCTGTTGGTGAAAAATCTAAGCCTATTTATTCTTTCTGCATAAGTGATATCTTCACCGATTGTATTAAACATAGTGTTTATAGAGTTTTGGATAGATTCCATTTCCTTGACTGCCTTTTCTGTATAGCTTAGATTTCTTTCGTCAGTTGCCTTTGCAATATCTGCAGCAGCTTTTATATGGTCGCCAATCCTTTCAATATCTCTTACGATTCGCATATATCCTGTGAAGTTCCCCGCCATGTTCTCGTCCATTTGAAGGGATAGACAATCTATTATATGTTTAGTTATCTTTGAATTTAAGAAATTTAATATATCTTCGTTATGGAAAATTAAATCGTATTTCTTGTGATCGAAATTAACTAGAAGTTCCATCGCCATTTTAAAATTGTCCTTTGCAATGGCAAGCATTCTGTTGGTTTCTGCTCTAATGTCTGTGATTTCTACTGACGCATCTGTAACCGCTCTTCTAGGATTGATATATTGAAGCGCCATTTCTTCTTGTTCCTTGTCGTCTCCACTTACAACCATAGTGGCAAGCTTAGCTAAATGTCTTGAAAATGGAAGAAGTAGTACTGTCGCCATAATATTAAAGAATGTGTGCATATTTGCAATCTGTGCTGCAGGTAAATTCCTAGAAATACTTTCAATAAATGTATCAATCGGAACTATAAATGAAATTAAAACAAATATAATAGTTCCTATAAAATTAAATAGTACGTGGACTGCTGCAGTTCTTTGTGCGTTCTTAGAAGTTCCAATTGCAGATAAAACTGAAGTAATACAGGTCCCGATGTTAAATCCACAGATGATGTACATAGATCCTGTAAGTCCTATTAATCCTTCGTTTGCAATGGCTTGTAAGATACCAAGGCTGGCTGCAGATGATTGAATAAGTCCTGTTACAAGTGTACCTACTAAGATTCCTATAAATGGGTTTGACATGGTAACCATAAGTTGTCTAAAACCTTCGTACTCTCTAAGAGGTGCCATGGCTGTACTCATAAGTTCCATTCCCATAAAAAGAAATCCTAAACCTAGGATTACTTGTCCTAAATATTTAACAGAGTTTTTACTTACAAATCGGTTTAAAATAAATCCTATAAACGCAAATATAGGAGCAACTGCAGTGATATTTAAAGCAACCAGTTGTCCAGTTATGGTGGTACCGATATTGGCTCCCATGATAATTCCAACCGCTTGTTGAAGTGTCATAAGACCCGCATTTACAAATCCAACTACCATTACAGTGGTGCCTGATGATGATTGTATTGCTGCAGTTACGACGATACCTACGAGAAGTCCTCTAAAGATGGACTTAGTCATCCCTTCTATTATCTTGTGCAGTCTATCTCCTGCTACAAGCTCTAGACCATTGCTCATAAGGTCCATTCCATATAGGAAGCATGCAAGTCCTCCGAGAAGGGCAAAAAAATGAGTGATATCCAATTTAATCCTCCATTACAAATTGTTTATAAGTTCTTTAACATCTTTCTTATCTATCTTTAACTTGGTTACAGCTACATCATAGGCAGCATCGTCACCAAAATCTTTTTTGACCTTCTTAAGATATTCGATATCTTCATCACTTAAATTATGAACCAAGATTCCATCCATTATTGTTTTTGCACATCTAATATCCATATCGTACTTGTCCATGAGAAACTTGACCCCATTTACTGGACCTAAATCTCTACTTAATCTCTTTAAATATTCAAGATCCTCATCTGAAACGGCATTTATCGCTTCTTCACATTTTTTTAGTTTTCTATCATCTTTTGCATTACCTTCAACAACCATATGCCTTCTAAATAATATAAGAAGCGTCACCACCGAAAGAGCTATGGCTATAAAGAGTAAGCTTAAAATAAAAGTAGTCATTTAATCTCCTTTATCTTGTAAAAATTACCCCACTGTGATACTGTAAGTATCGAAGGAGGAGCTATGGCAACAAGAGTAAATTTTTATGATTTATTAGTAGATCTTTCAGAATATACAGTCCGCGCATCAGATATGTTAAGACGCAGTATCATCGATTTCCAATACGAAAACGTAAAGTACTTAGTTATGGAAATTCATGAAATCGAAAATGATGCGGACAAAGTCTATCACCAAATTCAAAAACAAGTTGAAAGACAGTATATACTTCCACTTAACAAAGAAGATATTCTCCATCTAGGTCATTCCATCGATTCTGTAATCGATGATATAGAAGATATCCTGATGGCGATCTATATGTATGACATCAAAGAGATAACAACGTCCACATATACTTTTGTAGATATGATTGTAGACTGTTCCAACAGTATCGTTCTACTTATAACCAGCCTAAAGACCGCAAAAAAATATTCGGACATCGAAGATTTAATTAAACATATAAGAAAACTTGAAGATAGAGCCGACAATGTATATATAGAGTCTACTCAAAATATATTTTCAAACCTTGAGGCAAAAGATATTTTAAAGCATAACACATTAAGCCTAAAGCTTGAGTCCTGTGTCGACACATGCCAACATGTAGCAGATACAGTTGCAAATATCTTTCTTAAGAATGTTTAAATTTAAAGCATTATCTCAATATTTATTATATAATATAATTTACAGTTAAACAATTTATTTTGAGGTGACAATGAGAGCAGTAGAAAAATTATTAGATAAATACAAGAATAGTCCCCTTATGATCTTTATTGACAAATTACTCTTTCGGATTGGGGACAAAAATCTGCCGGCAATGGCGGGATCTCTAACTTTTTTTACCATTCTTTCAATATTTCCATTTATAATCGCCTTTTTAAATATTATTTCGTTTGTTGAAATATTTAACCAAAGTGAATTTGTAAATTTGATGACGGTGCTGCCAGAAGAAATTTATTCAATCATTGCAGAATTTATTTCTCAGCTGAATAAAACGTCGAGCACCGGGCTTCTATCGGTTTCATTGATTCTGGGTATATTTTCTGCATCCAGTGGAGTTAAGCAACTAATCATAAATATAAATTATGCCTATGGAATAAAGGACAATAGAAATTATTTTTTAAAGAGACTTATAGCAGCAATCTTCACCCTACTACTCATGGTTATGATAATCCTTATATCTATTACATCCGTAGTTGGAGAAATGGCTATTACAAAGGCTCTTGCATTTCTACAGATAGATGCATCAAACTTTTACAGTGTGTTTAAAGCTTTGAGAAACTTGGTTCCCATAGCTTATATGTTAATAATATTTATTGTGATGTACTACTTTACACTTAATAAGAACATCAGAAGAAATATAAAGATAACAGAAGTTCTCCCTGGAGCTATATTTACAACCATAGGACAAAATCTTTTCAGTGCCCTATTCGGTGTATACCTACAGAACTTCGCTAAGTACTCGGTGACCTATGGATCTCTCGGGTCCATATTTGCATTCTTAACTTGGAGCTACTTTATGAGCTATACCATGCTTATCGGCTCTGAGATAAATGGAGTTTTGTACTCGATGAAGTATTTTAAAACTCAGAACCTGCATCCTAGATATGAATCCGTGTTTTTTAAAAAAACTGATATGTGAGGAGACAAGATGAATAACGATTTAGAAAAAATAAAATTAAAAGATAGACAATTGGAAAGAAAAAGAAGAGCAAAAAGAAGAAAAGAGAGAGCAAGAAGAAGATTTTACTTCGTAGTAACAATTATAGTTCTACTTATTTTTAGTTTTACTTTGAGAAAGAGACCTTCTAAAGCTATTAAGAATTTAGATAGTAATTCAGACTATGTAGCTACATTTCTAAAGATAAATATGAGAGAAAATCAGCTAAATCCTATTAACTTCAACATCAAAAAAGACGATGTAAAGGCTCTTAGCTATATTGCAGAAGTTAGAGCTTCAAGAATTAAAAAGAAATTGGTTCCTGGAGAAAATCATATTACCACTGCGGCAAAGTATGCCTATGATACTAAATGGGTAAGAGATGTAACCACTGGTAAAATTCCTTACGAAGGAAGTAAAAAACTTGTATTTTTAACTTTTGATGATGGTCCAAACACAACAATCACTCCACAAGTTTTAAAAACTCTTAAGGCAAATGGAGCTAGAGGAACCTTCTTCGTCATTGGAAGAGCCATAAACGACAAGTCCAGCAGGTATTTGAAGGAAGCTCTAGTAGATGGAAATGCAATCGCAATGCACTCCTACACCCACGACTACCATATTCTTTATCCAGAAAGATCTGCAGATGTAAGCCAAGTTTCCAAAGAAGCGGACCTCTTATCAATGAAACTAAAAGATATCCTTGGAGAAAATTTTGCATCCCATGTATGGAGATATCCAGGCGGACATATGTCCTGGGATAATATCGATGGTGCAGACTCAGCTCTAGCAAGCAGAAAAATAATTTGGATAGATTGGAACTGTCTATCTGGAGATGCTGAACCTAAATCAGTAAGACCTTCAACTCCAGAGGGAATGGTCAGATACATCGATAATTCTCTACGTCAAAATGAAGAAACGAGAGTTGCGGTAGTACTTATGCATGATGCAATGAATAAACAACACACAGTAGATGCACTACCAAGTATAATAAATTACTTCAAAGAAAGAGGCTATGAATTTGCCCTTCTTAAATAACAATAGTAAAATTTTCCCCCAGTTAGCCTGGGGGGGTATGTTTTTGTTTTTTATATATTTTTTTCACATTAATGGAGAGACTATAAAATAATC
>CAMYEJ010000057.1 GCA_947254665.1 uncultured Peptoniphilus sp. | reverse complement strand
ATATCATGCCTGCAACTAATGTTGATAGCTACATGTTAGAGATAGTTCAAGCGAATATATCTAAGTATTCAGCTTTGGAAAAAATATTTAAAACTTATGGAATTTCTCCACAAGAGGTAATGGCTTTTGGCGATGAAGAAAACGACATAGAAATGCTAAACAGCGTTGGTCATGGATATATTATGAAGAATGCAAGGGACTCTCTAAAAAGTGGATTTGACGTCACTGAGTTTGACAACAACAATCACGGAGTGGTAAGAACTATAGAGAAATGGGGTTTAATATGAATATAAACTGGTTTCCAGGTCATATGAAGAAGACCATTGAAGAGATTGAAAATAAACAAAAGCTGGTGGATTTTGTCATCGAAGTGGTTGATGCAAGAATTCCGCGCTCAAGTAGAAATCCACTCTTCAATGAAATAATTAAAAAACCAAGACTTATAATTCTAAATAAGGAAGACTTAGCTTCTCCAAGTGAAAATAGAGCTTGGGTGGAAGCCATTGATAAAACTAATGACAGAGCAATTCTATATAATTCAAATAATGGCAATCCAAGCATCATCGTCAAAGAATCCAAAATTTTGATGAAGGATTTTATAGAGAGACAGAAAGAAAAGGGAATCTCCACAGGAGCTCTAAGGGCTATGATAGTTGGAATTCCAAATTCAGGAAAGAGTACCTTTATAAATAATGTCAGCAAGAGAAGGGCGACAAAAGTCGGTAATCGTCCAGGAGTTACAAAGACCAACCAATGGATTAGAATAAACGACGACATTCATCTCTTAGACACACCGGGAGTGTTGTGGCATAAACTAGACAAAGAAGCGCAGATGCATCTTGCTTGGACCGGTGCAATTAAAGATGAAATCATGGATATAGAGACTTTGGCGTTTGAATTTATAAAGTACACATTGAAGCTCGATAAAACAATTTTAGAAAATAGATACAAAATAGAAGCGACAGATGATCCTCTCGATGTAATGGAAAGAATTGCAAGAAAGAGGGGCGCTATTTTAAGAGGAGCGGAAGTCGACTACAACAAAGTATCATCTATTATATTAGACGAATTTAGAAAGGGAATTCTCGGCAGAATTACACTAGAAAAAAATGATTGAAATAGAAAAAGACTATTACGACAAGGGTTTGGACTTGGTCTGCGGTATCGATGAAGTTGGTAGAGGATGTCTCTTCGGAGATGTGGTTGCTGCTGCTGTAATCATGCCAAAGACTAGAATCCCAGGAGTAAATGATTCTAAAAAACTAACTGAATTAAGAAGAGCTGAGCTATATGATAAGATTTTAAGTTCATGTGTCGCATATGGAATTGGAATCATGGACTCTGTCACCATTGATAAAATAAATATTAAGATGGCAACCCATCTTGCGATGTTACTAGCTGTTCAAAACTTGAGATCAAGTGATGGAAGAAAAGTGGATCCTCATGTACTTTTAATAGATGCAGAACATTTGGAGACGGATATACCACAAGAATCCATTGTAAAAGGTGATGAAAAAGTATATTCCATCGCCTGTGCATCTATAGTTGCAAAAGTATATAGAGATAGACTCTGTGAGAAATGGGGCAAAGAGTTTCCAGGATATGAAATAGAAAAACACAAGGGATACGGTACGAAAAAACACAGGGAAATTTTACTTGAAAAAGGTCCTACATCGCATCACAGAAAGTCTTTTCTAAAAAATATGGAGAATTGGAAATGAATACAAAGGTATTTGGCGACATCGGAGAGGATATAGCCGCTAAATTTCTAATAGAAAATGGATATAAAATTCTGGATAGAAACTACAGAGGTATTGGTTTTGAAATCGATATAATCTGTAAGAATAGTACTGAAATCGTTTTTGTAGAGGTCAAGACAAGGAAAAACTCAAGCTATGGAAGACCATCTGAAGCGGTAAATAAAAATAAGCAAAGTAGGATTATCAGAGGAGCGAGTAGGTACATCTATGAGAAGAAGCTACATAATATAAAAGTTAGATTCGACGTAGTAGAAGTATATTTAGATGAGAAGAAAATAGTACATAATAAAGATGCATTTATTTTAAGTTGAGGTAGAATATGTATGCAAAAGTTAAGACGGTAACACTTCTAGGACTAGAGGGAACTCTTGTAAATGTAGAAGCAGATATAGTTAGAAATATTCCAAAATTAACCATCGTCGGTCTTGCAGACACTGCGGTAAAAGAATCTGGAGAAAGGGTAAGATCTGCAATAACTAACTCGGGATACTCATTTCCAAATGAAAGAGTAACGGTGAATTTAGCTCCAGCTGCAATAAAAAAGGACGGATCAGCACTAGATCTTGCAATAGCTATGTCACTTCTTTGCGCAAACGATGAAGTAGACGAAGATCCAAAGGATATTATATTTATAGGAGAACTAGCACTAGATGGAAGTATAAATTCTGTAAAAGGTGTGCTTCCTATGGTAATTTCCATAAGGGAAGAAGGATTTACAAAATTTATAGTTCCATATGCCAATAGAAATGAATGTTCTGTAGTATCAGATATAGAAATATATCCAGCGAAAACTTTGACAGAAGTTGTGGAATTTATAAAAGGAACAGGAACATTAAAAAGAATGGTAGGCAATAGGTCTGAAGAACAAGTGACCTATGACCTAGACTTTAAAGATTTAAAAGGTCAAGAAAAGGTAAAAAGACTCTTTGAAATATCTGCAGCATCGAGAACCAATGTGCTCATGGTGGGCACACCAGGTTCAGGTAAGACCATGGCAGCTAAGAGATTTCCAACCATACTACCGAAACTTTCATTTGAAGAAGCAATAGAAGTTTCTAAAATATATTCTGTGTCAGGACTTCTAAAAGAAGGAGCACTTATCACAACGCCGCCATTTAGATCTCCACACCACACCGCATCTGCGGTAAGTTTAATCGGCGGAGGATCCATACCAAAACCGGGAGAAATATCACTTGCTCATAGAGGTGTATTGTTCTTAGATGAGCTACCGGAGTTTCAAAAAAATGTGCTTGAAGTTTTAAGAGAACCGCTTGAATCAAAGACAATTCATATAAGCCGTGCGACCGCAACTCTTACGTATCCAGCGGACTTTATATTAATCGCAGCACTTAATCCATGTCCTTGTGGATATCATGGATCGAAGCTTCATGAATGTAATTGTACTAGACCTCAAATAGATAGATATCTTTCAAAGGTATCCCATCCTCTTCTCGATAGAATTGATATGCACATTGAAGTATCTGAAGTTAAGTATGAAGATATTTCCGATGAGGCATCTGGACTTGATTCAGAAACTCTTAGAAATTCTGTTCTTCGTGCAAGACAATTACAAGAAGAGAGATATGCAAAGGAAAGTTTCAAACTAAATGGCGATATGCCTGATAATAAAATTAGAAAATACTGTAAGCTAGACTCTGCTTGTGAAAAGCTAATGGCGCTTAGCTTTAAGAAATATGGATTCTCAGCGAGGACATACAACAAAATTTTAAAGATAGCTAGAACCATTGCAGATCTTGATTCATCAGAAAATATCAAGGAGATGCACCTACTAGAAGCTATAAGATATAGGACTATTGACGGAAAATATTGGAGTAAGTAATGAACTACGATGAAATGCTTTTATATTTAAATGCAAAAGGAATATCCAATAGTGAAATTTTATTAATAGACGAGTTTTTTTCAGATAATAATTTGACAGCAGATGATCTAAAAGATATAACTAATAATATAGATTTACAGAATTTGGTTCAAAAGGCAACATTTCAAAAACTCAAAGATTATGACGAAGATCTACTTAAAAAGTTATACGAATATAATGACAAACATGGAATCAAAGTCATAACTTATAATGATGAACTGTACCCGGTAAGTCTAAAACTTATAGAAAATTCGCCTGCAGTTCTCTACTACATGGGAAGTTTTAATGAAGACACCATAAAGATTGCGATAGTCGGTGCAAGAAATCATACGGAGTACGGTGCATATGTAACCGAAAAATTTGCATCTGATCTATGTGAACTTGGGGTTGAAATTGTAAGCGGAATGGCTTATGGAATCGACAGCATTGCACACAAAACTGCTCTTAAATATGGTTCAAGGACTACCTGTGTACTAGGAACAGGAGTTGATATCTGTTATCCGAGTAAGAATAGAAAAATCTATGAAGAAGTTAGAGAAAAAGGGCTTATAGTAAGTGAATTTCCACCGACTTCAGGTCCTATGCCATATAGATTTCCACTGAGAAATAGAATTATTTCTGGACTTTCGGATGGAGTAATCGTAGTGGAAGCAAAGGATAGAAGTGGATCTCTTATAACAGCAAGGGTTGGTGCGGAGCAGGGCAAAGAAGTATTCGCCGTGCCTGGGAATATAAATTCCATATATTCTGAAGGAACCAACAAACTTATAAGAGATGGTGCTATCATTGCTCTTGAAGTTGGAGATATAGTAGAAAACATCTACAAATTACAAGAAGCATGTTTAGACAAAAAAAATAAAAAAATGAGAACAGAGCTCGGAGAAGATGAGCTAATAGTATATGATTTAATCGTTAAAGGTAAAAACGATGTGGACAGTATCGTTGCAAATACAAACTTTAGCGTATCCCAAGTAAGTGGAATACTTACAGTACTGGAAATAAAAGGTGTAATAATGGAAGAATCTATGGGAAGATTCATGAGTAAGTAAGGAGAATTATGGCAAAGAATTTAGTTATAGTAGAATCACCTACAAAGGCAAAAACAATAAAAAAAATGTTGGGTTCTAATTATAAAGTGGTAGCATCAATAGGACATATTAGAGATTTACCTAAATCAACAATGGGAATCGACATTGAAAATGACTTTGAACCTAAGTATATAAACATTAGGGGCAAGGGACCACTAATTAAAGAATTAAAAAAGGATGCAAAGGATGCTTCAAAAATATTTTTGGCAACTGACCCTGATAGAGAGGGAGAAGCTATATCTTGGCATCTGTCCCACATACTTGATTTAAATCCAAAAGATAAGGTGAGAGTAACTTTTAACGAAATAACAAAAGACAAGGTCAAAGGAGCTATTAAAGAACCGAAGTCAATAGATATGAACCTAGTCGATGCACAACAGGCTAGAAGAGTGCTAGATAGGCTTGCAGGTTACAATATTTCACCATTTCTATGGAAGAAGATTAAGAGTGGACTTTCAGCAGGCCGTGTCCAATCGGTGGTACTAAAACTAATTTGCGACAGAGAAGATGAAATTAGAGAATTTGTTCCTGAGCTATATTTCACCATAGAAGCGAGCCATTTAAAGAACAGAAAGACTTTTAATTCTGAATACTACGGAAAAATTGTAAATGGGAAAGCAAAAAAAGATAAAATTACATCAGAAAAACAAGCAAAGGCAATTATAGACTCAGTTGATTTAAATAATTTTAAAGTTTTAGAAATATCTAAATCTGATAGAACTAGAGCATCTCAACCTCCATTTACAACTTCTACCATGCAACAACAAGCCTCAACAAGACTAAGCTTCTCAACGAAGAAGACGATGATGGTTGCACAAAAGCTCTATGAAGGAATATACCTTCCAAAGGTTGGAGAAGTTGGACTTATAACATATATGAGGACCGACTCCACAAGAGTTTCTAAAGAAGCAGAAGACAATGCGTTTTTATTTATAAATTCTGAATATGGAAGCAAGTATCTAAAAGGACATAGAAGTGTCAAATCCAAGGACAATGTACAAGATGCTCATGAATGTATAAGACCAACCGATGTCACAAGAACTCCAGAGAGCATAAAGGATTCTCTTTCTCGTGATGAATACAAACTTTATAGTTTGATTTGGAAGAGATTTGTCGCATCATTTATGAGTCCTGCAATTTATGAAAATCAAATTATCGATATAGCATCCAATGACAATTTATTTAAAGCGAAAGGCTCAAGTATTGTGTTTGATGGATTCTTAAAAGTTTATAACTATGCCATTGAAAAAGATACGATTCTTCCACCACTAGAAAAAAATGAAATTATTAAAACAACTTCTTGCAAAGAAGAAAAACATTATACACAACCACCAGCCAGATATTCAGAAGCGACTTTAATTAAACTTCTTGAAGATTTAGGAATAGGAAGACCATCAACCTATGCACCTACAATTTCTACCATTCTATCCAGGTACTATGTAGTTATAGAAGATAAGAAATTTGTACCGACAGAACTTGGAGAAACTGTAAACAATGTCATGAAAAAATATTTCAAAGACTTGGTAGATGAAAACTTCACTGCAAAACTTGAAACAGGACTGGATAAAATTGCGGAAGGAGATATGTTCTGGAAGGAAATAGTAAGAGAATTCTACAAAGATATTGAAGGTGATCTAAAAGTAGCGGATAAGGATCTGGACAAGATAGATATAAGAGATCAAGAGACAGATGAAGTCTGTGAAAAATGCGGAAGAAAAATGGTCATCAAAATGGGCAGATTTGGAAAATTTTTAGCGTGCCCAGGTTGGCCAGAATGCAAAAATACCAAACCTCTTCTAGAAAAAATCGGAGTTAAATGTCCAAAGTGTCATAAGGGCGACATAGTAGTTAAGAGATCTAAGAAGGGTCGTAAATTCTTCGGCTGCTCAAGATATCCTGACTGCGATTTCGTATCCTGGGATGAACCCGTGGAAGAAAAATGTCCAAAATGCGGAGAAAATTTGACCAAGGTTAGAACTAGAACTGGTGTAGTATTAAGATGTCCAAACAAGGACTGCAACTTTCAAAAATGAGATAAATGGAAATAGAAAGATTAAAAAAGATAATAAATAAAGATTATTCAGAAAAATATAGCCTTGTTCCCAAGAGTGTACTTGGGGATGAGGCAACATTTTATATTCTTGAAGGAGCAAACTTCAATGATAAGATTTTGGAAAGTAGTTTTGGATTAAAATCTAAATTTATTCCAGTAAGTGAAGCAGAGCTAGAAGAATTAAGAGATAAATTCTATGATGAAATCTCTGAAATTGAAGATTTTGTAAAGAGTATAGAAGTAAAATCTGAAGAAGATAGGTATTATTTTGAAAATATAAAAAGCCCTGTATCCAAACTTTTGGATAAAATAATTACATATTCAATAACAAAGAAAGCGTCTGACATTCATTTCGATCCTAGAGAGAAATCTGCGGACATAAGGGTAAGGATGGACTCAATCCTATCCGATGTTTCAGAAATACAAAAAGACCTCTACAATCAAGTGATCATGCGTATAAAAGTCTTGTCTAATCTAGATATAGCTAAGAAGTCTCTGCCACAGGATGGAAGATTTACCTATAAGAACGAAAAGTTTTCTACGGACATAAGAGTGTCAACCATTCCAACGGTCTATGGAGAAAAGATTGTACTAAGAATTCTGGATAAGTTGAAGGTGGATTTTACATTTGATGGAATTGGAATAGAAGGAAGCGATAGGGATAAACTAATTAAACTTATAGGTCAGCCATCAGGTTTAATTCTACTGGTAGGACCTACAGGATCAGGAAAAACTTCTACACTTTATACGATTTTGGAATACATAAAAAATCCGCAGCTAAATATAATTACAGTTGAAGATCCAGTGGAATACAAAGTTGAAGGTATAAATCAAGTTCAAGTAAATGAACAGTCGGGACTTAATTTTGAAACTGGACTTAAGGCAATATTAAGACAGGACCCAGACAAAGTAATGGTGGGAGAGATTCGTTCGCTAGAAACTGCAAAAGTTGCATTAAGGGCAGCGATAACAGGTCACTTAGTTCTATCAACTCTTCATACAAGGGATGCAATAGGTGCGGTTACAAGACTAGTTGAGATGGGAGTTCCTATCTATGAAGTAAATGCAGGATTAATAGGAGTGGTTTCGCAAAGACTTGTTAGAGTTCTCTGCCCTCATTGTAAAAAAATCGTTCACGAATACGTCGATGTTTTCGATAGAGAAATGGATCACGCAATTCCAGTTGGATGTCCAATGTGTAAGGATGGATACTTAAACAGAACTTCTGTTTTCGAAATACTTGACTATGACGATGAATTAGAAAGCATGTTTTACAAAGGTGAAGACATAAATAAAATTAGAGAAGTCGCTGAAAAGAAAGGACTAGTTACTCTAAAGAAAAGTCTTTTAAAATTGGTAGAAAATTACACAACCTCAGGTGAAGAAGTAAAGGAAAATATATTCCATTAAAATGAATTTTAAATATAGAGCCATAGATCCGTCTGAA
>CAMYEJ010000056.1 GCA_947254665.1 uncultured Peptoniphilus sp. | reverse complement strand
GTTCATATTATTAACAATGATTTTTTAAATTTATATTTTTCTGTTCTAAATTTGCAAACAAAAAGTGATTAAAAAATGAAAATTTATAAATATCCAAAATTTTTTTGTTTCTATTTCTTTAACTTTTTTATATTATGTGCAATAATGAGTAGTAAAGGATTTTCCTTTACACAGTTGATAATTTTTAGGAGGAAAATATGAAAAGATACTTTGGTACTGTTGTAAGAGGTATTAGAACACCTATAGTCAAAAGTGGAGAAGATGTAGCTAAAATAGTTACAGATTCTGTTATCGAAGCGGTTAGAGCCGAAAATATTAAGATGAGGGACAAAGACGTTGTTGCCGTTACTGAATCATTGGTAGCAAGAGCACAAAACAACTATGCATCTACTCATGATATAGCTTGTGATGTAAGATCTAAGTTTTCAAAGGAATTTGGAGTTGTATTCCCTATTCTTTCTAGAAACAGATTCTCTATTATTTTAAAAGGACTTGCAGAATCAGGACTAAAGATGCACATTCTGCTCTCATATCCTTCTGATGAAGTTGGAAACCATCTTATGAACGAAAGGGATTTATTTAATAAGAAGATCAATCCATACACAGACGTTCTAGATGAAGATGAGTATGAAAAGTTATTCGGAAAATCCATTCACCCATTTACTGGAATTAACTATGTGGACCTTTATAAGAGTCTTGCACCTAATTCAGAAATACATTTTTCAAACGATCCAAGAACTATTTTGAAATTCACTGACGAAGTTCTTGTAGCTTCTATCCACACTAGAGATCTTGTTAAAGATGAACTTAAAGAAGCCGGAGCTAAAGTTGTATATGGTCTTGACGATCTACTTTCTGAAAAGACTGACAAACACGGTTACAACGAAGACTACGGTGTACTTGGTTCAAACCTTGCTGGTGATGAAAATGTTAAACTATTCCCTAGGGATGGTCAAAAAGTCGTAGACAAGATTAAAGAAATTCTAGACAAAGAATTCGGTGTAAATCTAGAAGTTATGATCTACGGAGACGGAGCATTTAAAGATCCTATTGGACAAATTTGGGAACTTGCCGATCCTGTTGTAAGCCCTGCCCACACTGCAGGTCTAGCAGGAACTCCAAGCGAAATAAAAATCAAATACATTGCAGATACCGACTTCAAAGATCTAAAAGGTGAAGAACTTAGAGAAGCAATGGTTGAAAAGATTGAACATAAGAATAAAAATCTAGTAGGTACAAACGAAACTCTAGGTACTACTCCAAGAAGGATCACAGACTTAATCGGTTCTCTATCAGACCTTACTTCTGGATCTGGAGACAAGGGTACTCCAGTAGTTTTAATCCAAGGCTACTTCGACAATTATTCAGATAACTAAAATATAAAAAAATGGAGGTTTTGCCTCCATTATTTTTTTATATTTTTTAATTTTTAGTTGAAAGTACTTTAAATAGATAGGATTCATAGACTATGTACGGATCCATGGAAGTAGTCTTTAGATTTTGATCTAATTCTTCTAACTCTTTGAAATATTCCACCACTTCATCCACCTTGTACTTAAATGCACCAGCCCTTACCTTTTTTAGTTCAAAGCTTCCTATTCCTAAGACATTCATGATTTCATAATCTGGTGTGTTCTTTTCCCTAAGTTTCATATAGCCCATAAGAAGCCTTATGCTTCTTGCGATTAATACAAAAGTTTTTTGCAGTGGCTCGCCTATATCGTAGAGATTTTTAAATTCCGTTATTGCTATATCTATATCACGATTAAATATTGCATCTGTTAATTTAAAGATATTGGTATCAATGTTTTCTGTAAGCACGCTATCGATTATATTTCTGTCAATCTTTTTGTAGGATAGAAATTTTGAAAGTTCATTCTTTAAATCCATGAGGGTAGTCTCTAAATTTTTAGAATTGTAGGCACTCTTAGAAATTAAATAGTTCACATCCGAAGGAGAGATTTCAATATTTTCTCTGTTGAAATAGATGTTTACAAATCTTGTTACCTCCTGAGGAGATACCTTGTCAAATTCCACCTCTCTCTTATTCTTTTTAAAAAATTTGTAGAATTTTTTCGATTTGTTTAGCTTTGAATTTTCATCTATAAATATCGCCACCACATAGTCTGGGATATCTTTCACATATTCCAAAGTCTTATCCACGTCGAGAAGATTACCTTCAAACTCTTCGCTATCTGAGACAATTATTAATTTTTTACTTGCCATGACAGGAAGTGTCTCGCAGGAACTTACAAATGAATCATAATCCTTGACATTTACAAGGTTAAAGGCTTCGAAACTCTTGTCCACATATTTATTTTTTAAATATTCCACCGCATTTTCTATAAGCAATGATTCTTTTCCATATAGAAGGTATGCGCCGGATAAATTTTCTTTATACAGTTCTTTACTATTCATCTTCTCACCGTAAATTTTTCTAAGTTTCTATTGTAAATGAAGCTTACTTGACCATCTTTCATAGTTTCCAGAACTTCTCCATACTTTCTTAGCTCTTTAATTATACCAGAAGATGGCATGCCATAGTAGTTTGGTCCGTAGGATATTATTGAGAATTCCGGACGAATCTCTTTGAATAATTTAGTTGAAATGGAATACTTCGAGCCGTGGTGTGGAACTTTTAGTATGTCGATCTTGCCCAATGCCATAGCATCCAGAGGTTCCTTGGACAGGTCTCCAGTGTAGAGGACTTTTAAATCTTTGTAATTTACTAGAAGTGCCATGGAACTGTCGTTTCCTTCTCCCATTGGATGCGGAATTTCTCGCAGTTTTAACTCCCCTATATCCATATTTTTAAATTTTTTCAGATTGAAATTTTTCTTTATGGCTTCTGCATAGACATTTCCTTCAACAAAATGATTTACATAGATTGTCTTAAATTTTATTTCAGGAATTATTTCAAATAGTCCTTCGCAGTGATCCGTGTCGTAATGGCTTATGAAAAGCCCTTCTATCTCAGTGATATTTTTTGACAATAGATATGGAAGCACATAGGTCCTCGTAGGGTCGTAGGCTCCACTTCCACCAGTGTCCACCATGTAGTATTTTCCCTTATATTTGAAGATACTGCAGTCCCCTTGTCCCACATACATAAAGTCCACTCGGAAATCTTCCCTTTCATAAATATCTTGAAAGTTTAGGACGAAAAATGTTACAAGACAGAGTCCCATCACCTTTAGTTGGTACTTCGTAAATTTAAATTCTCTATACTTTAGTGCCAAGATAACACATAGGTAGTAGCAAATTATAAAATACCAGTTCACCTTGCCTGTTACTATGCTCTTAAAGTAAAAGTTTAAAAATTTACCTATTTCTGCTCCTTTTCCAAAGAGAAAATCTATCGCCGTCTTAGTTATAATATTTGGAAAAATAAGATGAGCAAAAGAAAATCCAGTTCCCAATGAATACATGGGAATAACGATTAGATTTGCAAGTACTGTTATCGGATTAAACATGTAGAAACTTCTAAGAATTATCGGAAGTGTCATGATAAATGCGCCGAGAGAAACTGCAAGTCCCTCACCGATAAAAGTTTTGCCTACGAATTTAAATCTTCTTGCAAAGATTATTATTCCAAGGGTTGCGCTGTAGGATAACCAAAATCCTACTGAATATATGACGAATGGATTGTACGCAAGTTGAAATATCATTGAAAGCAAAATAATTTCATAAGATCTATATTTAAATTTAAAAAATCTCGAAAGTACTAGTGCCATCACCATGATAAATGCCCTCACAGCTGACACTGGAAATCCCAAAGTATATATGTATAGAAATAAAAATACCAAAGAAACTATATCTCCGACATTTTTGCCAAATGGTTTTAAGATTCTCTTTATAAAGAGAAACACAAGCCCCACGTGAAGCCCAGAAAATGCAAATATGTGAGAAATCCCGAGATTCTTATAGGCTTTGTACTCTTCGGACATAGATCCGTTGGAAGAGAGAATTCCCTTGTAGGTTCCCTTAACATTTGGATTTAAAAATGCAGAAGAATATTCGAGCCTTCTTGCAAATTTTGAGCCTATGCCACGACTTCTAACCCAAGTGATCTTACCATATAAGACTGCGCCGACACCTCTAGATTTTAAATATCTATATTCAGAAAATCCATTTTCATTAAAAGGTGGAGCTCCCTTTTTAAGTACACCTCTGAAGTTTACCAGGTCACCAACATAGTACTCCCCTTCGGTTTTAATAGAAAATCTTGGATTTCTTCTAAAAAAATTATTGCCATAGGATATTACGAACCTGTTTCCTTTAGCTTCAACGATTCTTCCAGTGCCAGATATTTTTCCAAAATGTGTTGAAGGGTTTGAAATCAGAAGTCCAAGTACAAGTATGATTAGGCTTAAATATTTTTTATTCTTCGGTAATTTTGTATGCAAATAATATGTACTAGCCGCCGCTAGAAAAATGATAATTGCCATATCCAACTCCAAAATAAAAATTTATTCTTAAACTTAGTATATATGAGGTTTACCTCCATTACAAGATTATAAGAAACTTTCAGTAAAAATGTTAAATAATTACAAGAAACGTTGTATATATGATAAAATAATATAGGTGGTTAAATGAAATATATTATAGATCCTTATAATATGGAATATGAATACAGTTTCAAAAATACAACTTTTTTAAATGGTATAGAGGTTGGAACCATTGATGATGTCTTTTGCGGTAGTGATAATGTACGAAGTGATAAATTCACCGTCGATGGAAAATATTTAAAACCCCTCTGGTATAGTTCAAAGGCTTATTTCGAAACGAAAAGCAATAGTTCTGTAAAGATTTCTTTGGATACAGAGAAAAGGATGGACCTAGCGGAAGAAGTAACAGCAAATGCGATTCTCCGTCTTGTTATAAAAAATACCTTTTCTATAGAACCAGAATATGAAATCTTTGAAAATAATCTCATCGTCATGGATAAGAAAGATATTACCTATCAGGATTTCGATCAACTAGAGATACTATGTAACCAACTAGTTCGTTCAAACTTACCAATCGAAGTCAATGGAAATATTGCAACTATCTCCGGTCTTGGAAGCATAGATTTTGAAGGACCAATCTTAAAGAGAACATCTGAGGTTTCCATTATAAAACTAAAGATGCCTTCCAAAACACTTTCCGGCATTCAAATAGAAATTCTATGTGGAAGAAAGGCTTACTTAGATTATAAAAAGAAATCAAAACTTATCGATAATATGATGATGACCTTTAGGGTTGATGAAGAAAATCTATTTGCAAAGATGAAATCCATCGCCATAGGCAAAGGCTATGACTTCGAAAGAAGAGCCGAAGAGAGAGCTAATAAACTAGAAGAGATGAAACATCTTGAAGAATCTAAAAAATTAGAAGACGAACCTTCTGAATCTTCTGATGAAGAAATTCAAAATAAAGATTCTAAAAGTACCAGAAAACCAAATGAAAAATCTAAGGACAAGGTAATAGATAAAAAATCTAAACTGGAAACAGCGAATTTTCTAGACGATGATTTTCCAGAAAAACCTGAAGAAAACTCAGATGAAATAGAAGAAAAATCTTGCGAAAAACTTGAAGTACATCCTGAAGAAAACCTGTTGGATAATGAAAATAAAGATGCAGATAAATTCGCCCCACCCACTAAAGACCATTTAGAAGATAAAACGAGTCCTCTCCCAAAGGGACTTAATGATATTTTAAACTTTGTAACACCTATTGGAGACATAAGGTATGTTTACAAAATACAAAACAAGTATTCACACGATGAAATCAAAGAGGTAACTAAGTACTTAACTGATTTACCTAGCTATGTAGTAATTCTTGGAACATTACAGAGAGATTATTCAGACCTAATCGTTTCAAGAAGCAAGAATTTAAATGTTGACCTAAAAGAAATCTTAGATCACATAGAAGCTGACCTTAAACAACCTAAGGGCAACATGTTCCAGGTAGAAACCATGTGTAAACCTGCTGAACTATCTAATGTGATGGAAGAATTCTTATTGGAAATAAAATCTAAATTAGGAGAGTAAAATGTATAAAATTGAGAGAAAAGTTAATTTAGCGCCTAACATCTACCTTTTCGATGTGTTGGCACCTCGTATCGCGGCTTCAGCAAAACCTGGACAATTCATAATCCTTATTGCTGATGACTATGCGGAAAGAATCCCTCTAACAATTTCAGACTATGACATAGAACGTGGTACAGTTCAAATCGTTGTTCAAGCTTCTGGACCATCTACTCAAAAGATTGTTGCTTTTGAAGAAGGTGAATCTTTCAAAGATTTCGTAGGACCTCTTGGAAGATATTCAGAATTCTTAGACGAAGATCTTGAAGAGCTTAAAAAGAAAAGATACTTATTCGTTGCAGGTGGTGTAGGTACCGCACCAGTATATCCACAAGCTAAATGGTTCAAAGAACACGGTCTATCCTGCGACATCATCCTAGGAGCAAAATCAAAAGAGTTTGTAATTCTAGAAAAAGAACTTGGATCAGTTTGTGACAATCTATACGTTTGTACAGATGACGGATCATATGGATTCAAAGGTCTAGTAACAGATAAAATAAAGGATCTTTACAGCAAAGGTGAAAAATATGACGTATGCGTATCCATCGGACCTATGATCATGATGAAATTCGTATGTCTAACTACTAAAGAATATAATCTTAAGACTATCGTATCCATGAACCCAATAATGGTTGACGGTACAGGAATGTGTGGAGCTTGCCGTGTAAAAGTTGGCGACAAAACTAAGTTTGCCTGCGTTGACGGACCAGAATTCGACGGACATCTAATCGACTGGAACAGCGCAATGAAGAGACAAGCACAATATAAATCAGCAGATTCAGTTAGAAAAATTGAACCTCACGTATGTAACTTCGAATACGACATTGAAGCACAAAATCACGAAATTGAAACTGGCGAAGAAATCAAACAAGATAGATTTACAGCAGTGCCCGTTAGAAACCAAGACCCAGAAGTAAGAAGCCACAACTTCGAAGAAGTATGCTACGGCTACAACGAAGAAGAAGCAATGAGAGAAGCCAATAGATGTCTACACTGCAAGAACCCAAAATGTAGACAAGGCTGCCCAGTAAACATAGACATCCCTGGATTTATAAAAGAAATTGCATCAGGCAACTTCGAACAAGCAGCAAAGGTACTTGCACTATATTCTGCTCTTCCAGCAGTGTGTGGTAGAGTTTGTCCTCAAGAAACACAATGTGAAGCACAATGTGTACTTAAAGCAAGAGGAGATTCTGTATCAATAGGTAAACTAGAAAGATTTGCAGCAGATAAATCAAGAGAAGAAAAATATAAATTATTTGACAAACCAAGACAAAACGCTCACAAGGTTGCAGTAATAGGTGCAGGTCCAGCAGGACTTACCTGTGCAGGAGACCTTGCAAAGATGGGATACGAAGTAACAATCTTCGAAGCACTGCACCTAGCAGGTGGAGTACTAGTTTATGGTATACCAGAATTCAGACTTCCAGATTCAGTAGTTGAATCAGAAATCGAAAACCTAAAGGCACTTGGAGTTAAGATAGAAAACGACGTAGTAATCGGTAGAACTATCACCGTTGATGAAATTCTAGAACAAGGTTACGAAGCAGTGTTTATCGGATCAGGAGCAGGACTTCCAACATTCATGGGCATCGAAGGAGAAAACTTAAACGGAGTTTATTCAGCAAATGAATTCTTAACTAGAAACAACCTAATGAGATCATTTGACAAAGACTTCGACACACCACTTAATGTAGGAAACAAAGTTGCAGTTATCGGTGGAGGTAACGTAGCAATGGACGCAGCTAGAGTTGCAAGAAGACTTGGCGCAGAAGTTTCAATCGTATATAGAAGAACAGAAGCAGAACTACCAGCCAGAGTAGAAGAAGTTCACCACGCACAAGAAGAAGGAATCAAATTCGAAATGCTTACCGCACCAGTTGAAATCCTAGGAGACGAAGACGGTTGGGTAAGAGGAATGAAAATGGTTAGAAACGAACTTGGCGAACCAGATGCAAGCGGAAGAAGAAGACCAGTTAAAATCGAAGGATCAGACTTCGAAGAAGAATTCGAAACTGTAATCATGGCACTTGGAACATCACCAAACCCACTAATCTCACATACAACAAACCATCTTGATGTAAACAAATGGGGCTGTATCGTGGCAGACGAAACTGGACAAACTTCAAGAGAAGGAATCTTCGCAGGTGGAGATGCAGTAACAGGTGCAGCAACAGTAATCCTTGCAATGGGAGCAGGTAAAACAGCAGCAGAATCAATAGACAAATATATAAGAGAAAAGAAAAACTAAAATAA
>CAMYEJ010000055.1 GCA_947254665.1 uncultured Peptoniphilus sp. | reverse complement strand
TATTTATTTTAATATTTATTATTAATAGAAATAAAAAAATGGGTACAATAAAAATATAATATTACTGAAAATTACAGTAAGATATTCCTTGTATATATTAAATATTAGGAGTATATTATTATAGGAAAGAGGGAATGGTATGAAAGATACTATTAACAGCATATTAGACATAGAAGAGAGGACCAAGACTGTCATGGAAGAAACCGATGAAAAGATAAATTCCATGAAAGAAGATCTTCAAAGGAAACTCTCTCAAATGGAAAGTGAAGTTACAAAGGAAGCAAAAGACGAAGCTTCTCTTAAATTTTCTGAAATCATGGCATCTGCTGATGAAGAAGTGAAGAAGAGAAAAGACGAAATTCAAAATGAACTTTCAAAGATTGATGAAAATTTTAAACTTCAAAAAGATGAACTGGTAGAAGAAGCATTTAAAAAATTTATATTGAAGGGATAGAAATGGGAGATTTCAATGCAGTATCAGCTAAAATGAGCAAGATGACTTCTGAATTTTTAACTGATGAAGACTATATAAACATGTCTAGATTTCAAACTGTTTCTGAAATAATCACCTATCTAAAAGAAAACACGAAGTTATCTTCCTACTTCGACGGATATGAAGATTCCTATGAAGCAGAAAGAAAGCTAGATCTGTACAAACTAAACCTTTTGACGAAGCTAAGGCACTACTACAAAGGAAATTACTTAAACTTTGTAAATGCAGCTATTTCCGAATTTGAAATAGACGATATTAAAAGAGTCCTTAGATATTTAAAGACAAAGGATGGTAGAAGAAGCTTAAAAGATAGGCTGATAGTTCTAAATTCCGATAACTTAATAGAAGAAAATGACACGATAAAGACTTTTGTTGAAAAGTTAAAAGGCACCAAGTACTACAAAGTTCTGCGCCAATACGTAGACGATGCGGAGGATGTAGTGCTTTTTTATATGGAGATGAACCTGGACAAACTCTACTATCAACAGCTAGTTGAAATTTCAAATACATTTTCAAAATCTGAGAAGCAAAAGGTGGATGAAGTCCTAGGAGTAAAGATAGATCTCTTAAATATAACCTGGATATATCGTGGAATTAAGTACTACGGGCTTATGCCTGAAGAGCTATTAAATTTTGCGGTAATCGGAGGAAAAGTTTTTAACTTCGATAGACTTAGAGAAATGGTATACATGGACATAGAAAAAGAGTTTGTTCCATATATTTTAAATTCCCATTACGAATTTCTGTTCCAGGGTGAATCTCAGGATATCTACCTGGACAGAAGAAGTTCAAGATTCCTCTACTACACATGTAGAGAGGTATTTAAAAGAGATTTCTTTGATTTTTCAAAGCTCGCAGCATTTATGTACATCCTGGACTTTGAAGTAAAAGATGTAAGAGGAATTATGGAGGCAACAAGATTTAACCTATCTCCAGGAGAAACTCTAAACTACTTGGTAAGAAGCTATAAAGGAAGTGAATTGACTTGGCTGTAGAAAAAATGAGAATAATGAACGTGGTCGCTCCACTGGAAGTAATGGAGAGTGTGGTCGTAGATATTCTAAAGACTGGTGCAGTTAGCATCATAAACTCACAAAATCAAATCGACAACAATGCCTTTACTTTCAATCTAGAAAATGAAAATAACCTAGAGCGAGCTATAGAACTAAACCACATAGCACCTTTTGAAAGGGACTCAATGCTAAATATAACCATCGAAAAGGCAAAAGATATGGAAGAGTTCTTTGGAATAAAGGATCTAAAGGTTGACTACGACAGAATAGATATGGGAGTTGACTACGAAGCATTCTATGATGAAATTAAGTACAAATCCAAAAGATTAAAAGAAATCAGAGAAGATTTGAAAGTCATAGATGGAATAGAAGAAAACTACGACTATTTTAAGAATGTAAACATAGATCTATCCAAACTTTCAGATTTAAAATATTTTAAGGTAAGGTTTGGAATTCTTGACAAGGAAGCTAGATTTAGATTAAAGAAAAACTATGGAAATATTCTAGCAATGATATTTCACACAGCAACTATAGATGAAGGTGAAGTATATCTTGCAATCTTTCCAAAGGAAGTTGAAAAGGAAATAGACAGAATCCTAAAGAGTCTAAATTGGGAAGATGTAGAAATCCTAGGAAGGTACAAAGGAACCGCAAAAGAAATCCTAGAAAATTTTGAATCAGAAAAGGAAGCTCTAAGAAAAGAAGAAAAAGAAATCCTAGAATACAGGGATAGTTTCTTAAGTAACAATAGAGAAAAAGTAGAAACCGCCATAACATCCATGCTAATTTCAGAAAATATAGAAGACGCTAAGAGATTTATGGCAAAATCAAATAAGTATTTCTACCTATCAGGTTGGGTGAGTCTAAGGGATAAGGAGAGTCTTGAAAAGATTTTATCCAAGTACGATGGACTACTTATAAGTTTTAAAGATCCTATTGAACAGGGAATCAAACCACCGACTAAACTTAGAAACTCAAATTTTTTTAAGCCCTTTGAACTTTTAGTAAACATGTATGGGGTTCCAAGTTACACGGAAAAAGACCCGACCCCATTATTTGCAATTACCTACATGCTACTATATGGAGCGATGTTTGGTGATTTTGGACAAGGGGCAGTATTTTTCTTAGGGGGAATATTTTTATCTAAGAAGAACAAAGGCTTTGGAGGACTTTTAAAACGCCTGGGACTTAGCTCAGCGATCTTCGGTATTCTATATGGATCCGTATTCGGAATGGAAGATTTAATAAAGCCAATTCTTATAAGACCATTTGAAAATATAAACACCACCCTTGGAGCAGCCATAGGTGTGGGAATCGTATTTTTAATAATATCTTATGCCCTTGGATTCATAAATAAAATAACGAATAAAGAATATGAAGAAGCCTTCTTAGGCAAGGAAGGCCTAGCAGGATTTCTCGTATTCTTAAGTTTTGTAAATTTAGCAGCATCAAAAGTTCTAAATGTAAATATCGTTCCGACTAAACTATGTATCGGCATCATCGCTATCTCACTTCTTGCCATGATACTTTCAAAAGTAATCATGTCAGCTATAACCAAAGAAAAGATTGAGACAGAAGATGGATACTATATAGGAGCTGTATTTGGACTACTAGAAACCATACTAAGCGTAGTTTCAAATATAATTTCATTCATAAGGGTTGGGGCATTTGCCATAAACCACGTTGGACTATTCATAGCATTTAAAACTATTGGACAGATGATAGGCACCACAAGTGCGAATGTCATCTCACTTATAGTAGGGAATATAATAATAATCGGTCTAGAAGGACTTATAGTATTCATTCAAAGTCTAAGACTTGAATACTACGAAATGTTTAGTAAATATTACACAGGAGACGGATATGAATTCGTCCCAACAACAATACGTTTGGAGGATAAATAATGGAAAAAATAATAATCATAGCACTTGTATTCGTGCTTTCAACTATCGCAACAGGAGTTTACTACATGTACAAAGGAACTTCTGTAGATGAAAAGAAACTTCGTATGTTTTTAAAATTCAACATGGTATTTTTCTTACCACTAATGTTTATGACAGTATTCACCCTTGTACCAGGATTTGTAAGTGCACAAACTGAAGGCGGATCATCACAAGGACTTGGATTTATAGCAGCTGGACTTTCAACAGGTCTTGCATCCCTTGGAGCCGGAGTTGCAGTTGCAAACGTAGGTTCATCCGCCATTGGAGCAGTGTCAGAAGATTCTAAAATACTTGGTAAAACTATGATTTTCCTAGGTCTTGCAGAAGGTATCGCCATCTACGGACTTATCATCTCAATTATGATTCTAGGTAGACTATAATGAAATCTCTTGTGATTTCTAGAAATAGAGATGTGACCACAGGACTTAGGTTGTCTGGAATAGACGGCAAATTTTGCAAAGATGTAGAAGAACTACGCATAAATTTCAAAAAATATAGAGATGAACAGTCCATTGGAATAATAATTCTAACGGAGAGAGACTTCAATGAAATTAAAGAAGAAGTCATAGAAAAGAAATTAAGCGGCACTCTTCCTCTTGTAGTAACTATTCCAGGACCTAAGGGAATCGAGGACAAGGACTTTATTCTAAGGTATATCAAAGAATCCGTAGGAATAAAGCTCTAAAGGGGGAAATATGATTTTACTTGAAAATAAAATTGCGATCTTTAATAAAATCGTATATTTGGAAAGAGAAAAAGACTGTGAAGCGAGGATCGAAGCCACAAAAGAAGAGATAGAATCCACCCTACAAAAGAAGAAAAAAGAACTTCAAGATATGAAGAAAGAACTCATAGATAGAAGAATCTACCTAGCCAATGAAAAGAAGTATGAGATGATTGGCAAAGCCAACGAAATGAAGAGAATCAAGAAGCTTGAAAAGGCTGATGAACTCGTAGGTCTTTTAATCGATGGAGTCTATGAAAAGATAAAATCTTATGTAAAGGAAGATTGCTACAACGATGAACAGATAAATAGATTTAAAAAACTTTTAGATAATCTACAAGAAGGAAGCTACATCGTTCACGTTCTAGATGTGGATGTAGAGCTTAGAAAATCTATGGAAGCTTTGGCAAAGGACAAGGGAATAAGTCTAGAATTTGTAACATTAGATCCGAAGAAACTCGGTGGATTTATAATCTTAGACAAAGAAATGACTTATAGCATCGACAAGTCCCTTTCCAAAATTCTTGACGACAATAGATACGAAATAGGCAAGATGCTTCACTTTGCACTCAAAGGTTAGGTGATATTTTGAAAGAAGGATTAATTAAATCAATAAATGGTCCGGTAGTAGTTGGTAAAGATATGGCGGATTTCAAAATGAGAGAAATGGTTGTAGTCGGTGAAAAGAAACTTATCGGCGAAGTAATAACCATCGAAAAAGATTTGGGCACCGTGCAAGTCTACGAAGAAACCTCCGGACTTAAAAGAGATGAAAAGATAATACCTACTGGAGCACCACTTTCAGTTAAGCTAGGTCCGGGACTTATCTCAAATATGTTTGACGGGATTGAAAGACCGCTACAAAAGATAAAAGATGAACACGGCAATTTCATGCCAGAAGGAATCGGACTTATATCCCTAGACGAAGAAAAACTTTGGGATGTAAAATTTGAAGTTAAGGTAGGAGATATGGTAGAAGGTGGAATGATTTTCGGAACTGTAAAAGAAACTGAAATCATCACCCACAGACTACTAATACCAATAGATGTAAAAGGTAAGATTACCTCAATAGTTCCAGAAGGCAAATACAATATAGAAACAGAACTTTTGGAAGTAGAAGACGAAGACGGCGTGGTACACAAAGTTAAGATGTACCAAGAATGGCCGGTTAGAATTCCAAGACCTGTTAAAAATAGACTACCAATCGATAGACTACTTGTAACTGGTCAAAGGGTATTCGATGTATTCTTCCCAATCGCAAAGGGTGGAACCACAGCGGTACCAGGCGGATTTGGTACAGGCAAGACCATGACCCAACACCAAATCGCTAAGTATTGCGACGCGGACATCATCGTCTACATCGGCTGCGGCGAACGTGGAAACGAAATGACAGAAGTACTAGAAGACTTCCCAAAACTAATCGACCCACACACCAATAAACCACTAATGGATAGGACAATCCTTATTGCCAACACATCCAACATGCCGGTAGCAGCGAGAGAAGCATCCATCTACACAGGGGTAACCATTGCAGAATACTTCAGAGACCAAGGCTACCACGTTGCACTAATGGGAGATTCCACATCAAGATGGGCAGAAGCACTTCGTGAAATCTCAGGAAGACTTGAAGAAATGCCAGCAGAAGAAGGATATCCAGCATACCTACCATCAAGAATTGCAGAATTCTATGAAAGGGCAGGCTACGCAGAAACTCTTTCTAATAATGAAGGATCAGTTACACTAATAGGAGCAGTAAGCCCTGCAGGAGGAGATTTCTCCGAACCAGTAACAGAAAATACCAAGAGATTCGTAAATGTATTCTTGGCACTGGACAAAGAACTTGCATACTCAAGACATTACCCAGCCATTAACTGGATGAATTCTTACTCAGGCTATGTAAAGATGTTAAAGAACTACTACGACATGAACTTGGACGGAGACCTACCAGCTCTAAGAGCAAAATTCTTAGACTTACTTCACAAAGAAGCGAAGCTAAATGAAATTGTAATGCTAGTTGGGGAAGACGTGCTTCCAGATGACCAAAGGCTAGTGCTAGAAATCTGTAGAGTAATCAAGGTTGGATTCTTGCAACAAAACGCATTCAACCCAACGGACACCTATGTGCCACTTGAAAAACAGTTTGAAATGCTAAAGACCATAGATCTACTTTTTGAACTTGGAAATGAAGCAGTAGAAAAACAAATTCCAATTTCACAAATTAAAAACGACGTCCTCTACGGCAAGGTTATCAACATGAAGTATGACGTACCAAATGACGACCTATCCAAAATCGTAGAAATAAATAACGAAATCAAAGAATTTTATAGAAAATTAATAGATGAAAATGTAGGTGAATAGATGAAAAAGAATTATTTATTACTAGATAAAATAGAAGGCTCACTAATTGAACTTTCGAACCTTCATCATGTCTCCTACGATGAAGTAGTGGAAATAAAAACTAGGGACGGCAAGAAATCCATGGTAGGAACTGTAGTAAAGGTAGATGAAGACAAGGCAACCATCCAAGTCTTTGGAGACCTACTAGGAAGTTCTACTAAGAACATGGAAGTAACCTTTGAAGCAAGACCATTTGAAATACCACTAACAGATGAAGTTTTAGGAAGAGTCTTCGACGGACTTGGAAGACCTATTGACAAAGGTGGGGAAATCTACGCAGATAAGTTCTACAACGTAAATGGAAGACCGATAAACCCAGTTGCAAGACTTTATCCAAGAAACTTTATCCAAACGGGAATCTCAGCCATAGATGCACTAATGACACTTATTCGTGGACAAAAGTTACCGATATTTTCTGGCTCAGGACTACCACATAACGAACTTGCAGCACAAATCGTAAGACAGGCAAAAATATCAAATGCCAAGGGAGAAGACAACTTCGCCATAGTATTTGCGGCAATAGGAGTTAAACACGACGAAGCAGATTACTTCCGCGAAGAATTCAACAACGCAGGAGTATCAGAAAATGTAGTCATGTATGTAAACTACGCAGACGATCCAATCATGGAAAGACTCATCGTACCAAAATGCGCACTAACCTGTGCAGAATACTTGGCATACGAATGTCATAAGCACGTGCTAGTAATCATGACAGACATAACATCCTATGGAGAAGCCCTAAGAGAAGTATCATCATCAAGGGAAGAAGTTCCATCTAGAAAAGGCTACCCAGGACATCTCTATTCAGACCTTGCAATGTTATATGAAAGAGCAGGAATGATAAAGGAAATAGATGGATCAGTAACACTTATACCGATACTAACAATGCCAAACGATGACATTACACACCCAATCCCGGACCTTACTGGATATATAACAGAAGGACAAATCGTACTTTCAAGAGATCTTCACGGGTCAGGAATCTATCCACCTATTAATGTCTTGCCATCACTATCAAGACTTATGAAGGATGGCATAGGAGAAGGCTACACTAGAGAAGACCATGCAGACCTATCCTCACAACTCTTCGCATCTTACTCAAAAGTGCAAGAAGTAAGAGCCCTATCACAAATAATAGGTAGAGAAGACCTATCTGATTCAGATAAGAAGATTCTAGATTTTGGAGACGAATTCGAAAAGAAATTCCTATGCCAAAGATTCGATGAAAATAGAAATATAGAAGAAACATTGGATTTAGGATGGGAACTTTTAAAGATATTGCCAGAAGAAAGCCTAGACAGAATAGACCCAGAACTAAAGAAGAAATATTTAAATAGAAAAGTAGAAGATAATAAAGAAACTCACGAAGAATTAGAGACAGAAAGTAAAGACAATAAATAGTAGAAGGTAGGATAAAATGGCAACCAAAGTAATACCTACAAAAGCAAATCTTTTACAGACAAAAGCGTCCTTGGAATTTGCGAAAAAAGGCTACGACCTACTGGATAAAAAGAGGACCGTCCTCATAAAAGAAATGATGGACCTAAACAAAAAGGCGGCGGAAATACAAAATAAAATCGTAGTGGAATTCGCCAAGACATATAGAGCACTAGAAGATGCCACCATCACTATGGGAACAGAATCAATCTTTGAAGTATCGAAAGCAGTGCCAATAGAAGACGACTACGAAGTAAAATTCAGATCCGTCATGGGAGTAGAACTTCCAAAGGTGAAGTACGAAGAGAAGGAAAGACGAGCAGAATATTCTTTCCATAGGACCACATCCGCCTTCGACGAAGCAAGTATCGACCTCCACGTAGTGAAGTACTTGATCTATGAACTAGCAGAAGTAGAAAACTCTGTATTTAAACTAGCCCAAGAAATAAAGAAGACCCAAAAGAGAGCCAACGCCTTGGATAAAATACAGATTCCAAAGTATACAAAGATTGTAAAAGAGATTGAAAATATCTTGCAA
>CAMYEJ010000054.1 GCA_947254665.1 uncultured Peptoniphilus sp. | reverse complement strand
CGCTCAGGGTGACTGTAGTTGGGAAGGTGTTTTTTTAAAAAGTTCTCATAGGAAGGCAGTCACCCTGAGCGGAGGATGGAGGTTTTCCGACATCCGCAGTCGAATGGGTATAGCCCTGGTGAGGTCATGTTTAGATGATTTTAGTTGGGTGGATTTTCGCTCAATAGTTGTCAATTATTTGCAATTTTTAAATACTTCACGCCTTCGGCTGTGGAAGCAAGATGCTTCCGCTACGGGGTTACATAGTAATGATAATCGTCGCACGGCTTCGCCTGAGGGAAAAAAAGTTTAGTGTCGAGGCTGATGGAAGCTGGTAGCTTCCGCTACAATTCAGTTGCAAGGACTTGACCCTTGGAGGTTATACCCGTTCGACTCGCTGCGCTCGCTCAGGGTGACTGTAGTTGGGAGGGTTACTGTAGCCTTTGGCTCTTCCGCTCAGGGTGACTGTGTTCCTTTGATGCTTCCGCTACAAAATCATTGCATTAAAAAAAGGAGCGCGGTGCTCCTTTTCCTTTTATTTTATTTTGCGTGGTCTAGGTTGTAGAATATGGTTGCTAGTTGTGATCTTAGTGCGTATCCTGTTGGGTCGTAGAACATGCTTCCATCGTTTTTAGCTGTGTCTTTGAATCCTTTTATGATTCCTAGTTTTACGCAGTCATAGATGTCTGTTTTTGCCCATGATGGTAGTTTTGCATCGTCTGAGAATACTGGTGCTTCGCCTTTTACTTCCATCTTCTTGTAATCTCTTAGGTATCTTGTCATCACTGCTGCTAGTTCTGCTCTTGTGATTTCTTTGTTTGGTTTGAAGCTTCCGTCTTCGTATCCTGCTACGATTTTGTTATCTTTTGCCCATTTTAGGTATTGTGCGTAGTATTCTGTGCCTGTTACGTCTGTGAATTCTACTTTTTCTTCTGTTTTTTCTACTTTTTCATATCTTCCTAGTACTGCTACTACCATTGCTCTTGTTACTGAGTTTTGTGGTCCAAATTTAGTCTTGGTTAGTCCAGAGAAGTATCCTTTTTCTACTGCGTATTTTATGAATTCTTCTGCCCATGTTCCTTTGATATCGTCGAATCCTTTTGCTTCTTCTGCTTTTGCATCTTTTTTAGCTACTGTGATTCTGCCTTCTACTTGTGGGTTTATTTCTTTTTTAGATGCGATATATTTTGCTAGTGTTTCTGATAGTAGTTCGAATTGTCCTGTTACTGTTTTGCCTTTGAATACGTCATATTGGTCTCCGGCGCCTGCGATGAAGTCGTTGGTTGCTACTTTGTATGTTTTTTCTAGGTCGATTGGTTTGCCTGCTACCATTACGTCAAATACTCTTTCGCCTGCTTTTTGTGTGTCATCGTATTTAAAAGTTAATCCTGATACTTGGCAGAATGCTCCTGCTAGTTCTGGGGCTGCTTTTACTCCGTTTTCTAGTGCGGCTATTACTTCTTTTCCTGTTAAGTCTACTGTTACTGTGAAGTTTGTGAATGGGAATGCTGTTAGCACGTCGCCCATAGTTACGTCGCCTTTTTCGATGGTTGCTCTGATTCCACCACCGTTTGTGATTGCGATGTCTGCTTTACTTACTACTCTCATTGCGTCTGTTACTAGGTTTCCTAGGTTGGTTTCTTGTTTTCTGTTGAATTCTCTTCTTCCTTCTAGGTCTACTAGTGTTTTGCCGACGATTTTTTCTAGGAATGGTTTGTTTGTTTCGTCTATTTCTTTTTCGATTGCTTCGATTTTTTCATCTGGTTTTACTAGGCTCATTGCTTCGTAAGAAATTAGTTCTGCCTTTTTGTCTTCGATTTTGTTTCCGTCGAAGGTTAGGGTTACTTTTCCTAGGTTCTTTGAGTATTCTCCTGTTTGTACTAATAGTGATGATCCTATTACTTTACCTGTTGGTAGTGCTGTATGTGAGTGTCCGTCGATGAATAGGTCGATGCCTGGTACTGCTTTTAGTACGCCTTCTGATCTTTCTGATTCTTTGGTTGATTCATCGATTCCAAGGTGTCCCATTCCGATTATGAAGTCTGCTCCTTTTGCTTTTAGTGCTGCTACTTCTTGTCTTGCTACTTCAATTGGATTTGCGATTACGATTCCCTTAGTGTTTGATGGATGTGATTTGTAGTATGTTTCTGGTGTACATAGTCCGAAGAATCCAATCTTTACTCCGTCTACTTCTTTGATATCATTTTCTAAGAAGTCTCTCTTGCCTTGTTCTGTGGTTACGTTTGATGCTAATGTTTTGAACTTGCCTTGTTTAGATAGTTCTACTAATCTTTGGTATCCATAGTTGTAGTCGTGGTTTCCTGGTGCCATGTAGTCGTATCCTACTTCGTTTAGTAGTTTTACTATGCTGTCGCCTCTAGAGATGGTTGCGAATGTTGTTCCGTGGAATGTGTCTCCTGCGTCTAGCATTAGGACTGTCTTGCCTTCTTTTACTAGTTCGTCTTTATAGGCTTTGATCTTTCCATAGCCCATTGCCTTTTCTCTTTCGTCTGCTCTTACTCTTGCGTGAACGTCGTTTGTGTGTAGTATTACGATTTCATGCTTCTTTGGTGCTGCTTTTTCTTCCGCTGCTACTGGAAATGATGCGAATACTGTTGTAAGCATCATTACTAGTGCTAGTAGTAGTGATAATTTCTTTTTCATGATTACCTCCTTGTTATACTTCTATTGTAATGTATATGGTTTAAAATTTCCACTTGGCTCGGATAAGATTTAATTTGTTTTTTTAATTTTTACGTTTATTTTTGAATTTTCAACTGGTTTTTCAATTTTTTTAATTAAAAAAGTGCCGCTTCTGCGACACTTATTTTTATCTATTGGATCTTCTCCATATATTCATTTTTTCTGCTTCTTTTATTAGTTCATCTCTAAATTCTGGTGCTGCTAGGTTTATGATTCCTTCCGCTCTTTCCCAGGTTGATTTCCCTTTTACGTTGAATTTTCCGTGTTCTGTTACGATCCAGTGGGTGTTTGGTCTTGCTGCTGTGATTGCTGATCCTGCATCGAAGTTTGGTAGGATTCTTGAGTGTACTTTACCCGCTTTGTCTGTGTATGTTGAGGATAGACATATGAAGCTCTTGCCGCCCTTTGATAGGTATGCGCCTAGTACGAAGTCTAGTTGTCCGCCTGCTCCTGAGATGTGTCTTAGCCCTGCTGATTCTGATGATACTTGTCCCCATAGGTCTACGTTTACTGCGTTGTTTATGGAGATGAAGTTATCTAGTTGTGAAATGATCCTTGCATCGTTTGTATAGTCTACTGGTGTTGCCATACATTGTGGGTTGTTGTCGATGAAGTCGTACATTTCTTGTGATCCTGCTGCGAAGGCATATACTTGTCTAAATCTGTCAATGCTCTTCTTTGCTCCGGTGATCTTTCCATTTTTGTACATGTCTACGAATCCGTCTACGAACATTTCTGTATGAACGCCTAGGTCTTTTAGGTCTGATTCTGCTATTAATGATCCTACTGCGTTAGGCATGCCACCGATTCCTAGTTGTAGACATGCTCCGTTTGGTATTTCTTCTACGATTAATTTGGCTACTTTTCTGTCTACGTCGCCGAATGATCCCTTTGGTAGGGTTGCTAGTGCTGGATTATCTCCTTCTACTACATAGTCTACTTGGTCGATGTGTACTACGTTTTCTACTCCGCCTAGCGCTATTGGCATCTTTTCATTTACTTCTATTACTACTGTCTTGGCTTTTTCAATTACTGCCATTAAGTGTGATGCGCTTAGTCCGAAGTTGAAATATCCGTGTTTATCCATTGGTGAGCATGTGATGTATGCGATGTCTACTTCACAGTTTTCTCTGTAGTATCTTGGTAGTTCTGAATATCTAATAGGTCCGTAGAATGCTGCATCTGTTGAGTTGATTCTGCCTCTGTCTGGTCCGCCTGAGTGCCATGATGTCCAGATGAATGTTTCTCCTTCTGGGTCTGCTTTAAATATTTCTGGTACCCATAGTAGTACTCCGCCACGTACTTTTACGTCTTTTAATTCTTTGGCACGTTTTGCTAGTTCTCTATCGATTGATACAGGGGTGTTGGTACACCATGCATAGTCTACGTAGTCACCGCTTTTTACTAATGATGCTGCTTTAGCTGCGGTGATTAATTTTTCCTTATAAGATTTTGTATAATCCATAATTCCTCCTATTTTGAAAACATTTACACTTTTTATTATACCCCAGATTTCAACTTTATAACTGTAACATTTTGATTTTCTTCTAAAGTTATTTTTTTATCTGTCTTTAATTTTTCTTTGAATCTGCCTAACCTTAGGGCGTTCATCACTACGAAGATGGAACTCATGCTCATGGCAAAGGCACCGATCATAGGATTTAATTTAAGCCCAAATGAGTTGTAGAATACTCCTGCTGCTATTGGTATGCCGATGGTGTTGTAGAAGAATGCCCAGAAGAGATTCTCTTTTATATTCCTGATCGTCGCTTTAGATAGTTCGTAGGCGTTTACTATGTCCACCAAGTTGTTCTTTATGAGTACCACGTCGCAGGATTCGATGGCTATGTCTGTACCACTTCCGATGGCGATGCCCACATCTGCTCTTGCGAGTGCAGGTGCATCGTTTATGCCGTCACCTACCATGGCTACGACTCTTCCTTCTTCCATGTGGCTTCTTACGACTTTTTCTTTGTCTTCTGGGAGGACTTCTGATTCCACGTTATCTATGGAAACTTCCTTTGCAATTGCTGATGCTGTAAGTGCGTTGTCCCCTGTGACCATAGAAATCGTAAGACCTCTTTCCTTCATGTATTCCACCGCTTCTTTAGATGATTTCAAAACTGTGTCTTTCATGGCGATGATTCCCAGGACTTTTTCTTCGTCTGCGAGGTAGATTGGAGTCATGCCTTCCTTTGCTAAATCATCGGAATAGTTTCTAAATTCTAGTAAATCTATATCTTCATCCTGCATCAGTTTTAAATTGCCTGCTATATATGATTTGCCCGAGATGGATCCTGCTACTCCCATGCCTGTTAGGGAGAAGAATTCTTCCGTTTCGTATGGAATTATTTTATTTTTTTCTGTGTAATTTATTATTGCTTTTGCAAGTGGATGTTCTGATTTTATTTCAAGGGCTGCTGCAATCTTCATCAGTTCTTCCGGTTCAACGGTTGTGATGATTTCTACCACTTCTGCCTTGCCTGCGGTGATGGTACCAGTCTTGTCTAGGAGTATCTCTTCTACGTTGTGGAGATTTTCCAGAGCTTCTGCAGATTTAAATAGTATGCCCATCTTGGCTCCCACTCCTGTGCCTACCATGATTGCTACTGGAGTTGCAAGTCCAAGTGCGCATGGGCAGGAGATGACTAGTACTGAAATTGCGATGCCTAGTGAAAATTCAAATCCGCCACTGAGGATGAAGTACCACACGATAAATGAGATTATGGATATGCTTATTACTATCGGTACGAATACTGAGGAAATCTTGTCTGCAAGTTTTGCGATTGGTGCCTTGGTTGCGTTGGCATCTTCCACAAGTTCTATAATTTTCGCGATTGTTGTGTCTGAACCGACCTTTGTAACTTTGAATTTAAAGAATCCATTGGTGTTTGTGGTGGCTGCGTATACTGGGTCATCTGGTTTTTTGTCCCTTGGGATTGGCTCTCCCGTCAAAGTTGATTCATCTATGGAAGGATTTCCTTCGATGATGGTGCCGTCCACTGGGATATTTTCTCCAGGACGAACTACCACAATGTATCCGACCTGCACTTCTTCTATGGGGATATTTTTTTCTACTCCATCTATGATTACATTTGCTGTCTTTGGCGTTAGGTTTATAAGACTTTCAACTGCGTCTGATGTCTTCCTCTTTGCTCTAGATTCCAATGTCTTGCCCAATGTGATTAAAGTAAGTATCATTGCAGAAGATTCGAAGTAAAGGTCGTGTCCATAGTGCATGACCATTTCCATGTCCTGTGCGATATATCCGCTTACCACTTTAAATATTACGTAAATTCCGTAGATAAACGCTGATGCTGATCCGATCGAGATTAGGGAATCCATGGTTGGAGTTCTGTGGTACAATGCTTTGAATCCATTTATAAAGTAGTGTCTATTTATAAATAGGACTGGTGCTGCGAGAAGCATCTCTGTAAATGCGAGGTTGAATATGCCTTCGTAGCCTTGTAAGAATGAGAACGTAGGAAGTCCCATCATCGGTCCCATTGCTATATAAAATAGTGGAATCATAAAGATTAATGAAAGCTCGAGCCTCTTCTTGGTTGATTGGTACTGAGTTTCAAATATATTTTCCTTCTTCTCTTCTCTATTTATTTTTTTATCATTCGTTTGTAACTTGGCACTGTAACCTGCATCTGAAACAGCTTTTTCGATTTCCGAGGACAAGTCACCATCGTAGTCGACGGTCATGGAGTTGGTCATAAGAGCTACATTTACATCTCTTACGCCGTCCACCTTTTTCACCGCCCTTTCCACTGCGGAGCTGCAGGCGGAACAGGTCATGCCCATTACGTCAAATTTATTTTTCATTTCTAAGTTCCTTCAAAATATCGTTTAAGTCGTTTTCCAATTCTAGAGTGAACTCTTTGCCATTTAGGTACTCTAGAGTTTTAAGCCCACCGAAAACTATCTTGTAATTGTGGAGGAATTGACTGTTAAGACCGAAACTCCTCCTGCCCTTGTACTTTAAATCTCCAACGATGCTTCTGTTGTATTTTTTTAAAGTTGCACGGATTTGGTGAGTCCTTCCAGTTATGAGGTTTATGTCCACCAAGGTATATTCGCCTAATCTCTCCATCGGGCGGATGATAGTTTCGATTTCTTTTCCGTCTCCCTTCTCATTTAAACTTACCTTGTTCTTTTCTCCGTCCTTTTCCAAGTAGCTTATGTCGTGGATCTCTTCATCAATACTTCCGTCCACAAGTGCCATGTAATGTTTTTCAAGATGTCTATTTCTTATAGCATCGTTAATTTCCCTTAGGGCATGGGCATTCTTGCAGCCGATTAAGATTCCAGAAGTGTTTCTGTCGAGGCGGTTGCAAAAAGAAGGTCTAAAAGATTTCTCCACCCTTGGCACATATTCGCCTTTGTGAATCATGTAGCTAACGAACATATCAAGGGCATTTTTTTCGTACTCCTTTTTGTCATTGTGGGTGAGAAGTCCCCTCGGTTTCTTGACAAGAGCTATGTTTTTGTCTTCGTAAATAATCTCAGGGAAATCCCTCTTCACGTGATTTTTAATCTTTGTAAATTTTTCTATAGTTTCATCACTGAAATAAATCTCTACCCGGTCATTTTCTTTTAGGATATATTCAGGGGCGGATTTTTTGTTATTTACGGTTATATTCTTTTTTCTAATAGACTTCATAATCAGGGATTTTTGGGCATTTTGCAAGTATTTTCCCAAGAACCTGTCAAGTCTTTGATCTTTGTCATTTGAGTTAATAATAATTTCTTTCATCTATTTAATTATACCATTGTTTAAAAATCTTTCCAATTCTGGTATACTAGCAACTAGGAGTTGATTTGATGAATATATTTCACAAAATGCAAGACAGTATTTTAACTGTACTTAAATACATCCTACTAGTAATATTTCTACTTGTGGTTGCATTTATAATTAAATGGAGAATCGACAATATTAACCAAGTGGCAAAGAAAAATGTCAATGTTTCTCTATCAATTAAGGACGAAATAAATATACTTAAGAAACAATATATATCTCTAACAGAAAAAGAAGGGGTCAATCTAGAACTTCCAAAGGTGGAACTTACAGAAGATCCACTAGATAACACCATCACTGTAGAGATAAAAGACGGAGAAAATCTCGATGAAATAGGAGAGACTCTTAAAAATCTAGATCTTATACAAGATGTAAATGCATTTAAGAAGATCTGCTATGACATGGCTATCGAAAATAGTTTCAAAGCCGGATCTTACAAAATTGAAAAGAGAGATACCGTTAGAGAAACTGTGCTTGAAATAGTTGGGATAAGCCCTAAGACCTGTGAAATCACAATAACAGAAGCTATGGGAGCAAGAGACGTTGCCGATCTATTAAAAGAGAGAGAAGTAATACAAGATACTGATGCATTCGTAGATGCGGCAGATAAGATGGGAAAATTAGAGGATTTTAAACCAGGAAAGTATGAAATAAATCTTCCACTTAGAGTATCTAAGATGATTGAAATCCTAACTACTGAACAAAGTAAAAATTAAAAATGTTGACAAATATATTGTACATCCATATAATATATTTGTATGCTATCGTAGCTCAGTCGGTAGAGCACTACATTGGTAATGTAGAGGTCGCGGGTTCAATTCCCGCCGTTAGCTCCATGTCCCCAGGACCATTGTCTTGGGGATTTTTTTTGTTTTTTGCGTGGGCGTTTTTTGGTTTTGGAGGCAGTTTTGTAGCAGAAGCATTTTACTTTCACAGCCGGGCAGTCGAGTTCTACTTAGAAAAACCTTAAGGAACACAGTCACCCTGAGCGAACGTAGTGAGTCGGCAGTCGAGTTCTACAAATCAGCCTTCGCAAAGCTCGGCTTCTTTGGAACTCTTTGCACGAGACCTGCT
>CAMYEJ010000053.1 GCA_947254665.1 uncultured Peptoniphilus sp. | reverse complement strand
ACTAAAAATAATATCCCTCCGACAATTGGCTTAAAGTAGAAAGAAATACCGATTGCTATTAAAGAAAATAAAATTACAAGTTTAAAATCATCTAGATTAAAATATTTATCATTCATTAAATTTAGGTAACCTCCTAACATTTACCAATGAGTCTATAAATCCTATAGCAACTGCTATAATCTGAGTCCAACCAAATAACACCATGGATAGCACTACAAATCCTTGTATAAATCCACCCATCTTAATTTTATTCATATAGAACTTAATCACACTTATCCCTTGGATAAACATAGAAAAAATTAAAATCGCCTTTATGTTAAAACTTAGGGTGTCCATATCTTTTAAAATATATTCCAAAATTAATATCACAACAACCATTATCTGTGTATATGACCAAGGCATTCTAAACCATATAAATGGTGTAGTAAATTGTACTGCCCTTCCATTGGTGATGATTGTCCTAGCAGACTTGGTATAGGTGATGTAGGATAGCATCATTGCGATGATAACCATTATAGAAGGCATAAGTCTTACACTATTTCTAAAATTAAGTATTAGGTTTGCCTTCATATCATTGAACTGGACACTATTAAGCCCAGCATTTCTAAGAATCTCTTCCGCATTTTGTATATAACTATTTACGCTCTCTTCAGATAGAAGAGTATCTCCATTTATACCCATCGCATACATGATCATAATCCCAGCCACAAAAGTAATAGCCCCTCCTGCAATGATTGCATAGTGACTAGGGACTCTCATTGTCATCATGTAGTGAAGAACAAGTATAAGCGGTGCACAAATAGTAAGTAGAAATAATCCCATCATAGGACTTAGAAGTCCGACTCCAACACATACCATAAGGAAAAATAACATAGATTTTATGATCGAACCTTCATAAGCGAAAGTCAAAAATCTATGAGGTATAAAAAATATTGTTGGAGGAAATATTACTGAAAGTATGCCTAAACTAAGTCCTTGTAAAAAAAGTATTAAAGTTTTGTTTGTCTTGTTCATAATAATCTCCAAGTATAATTTTAACATAAAACAGATAATAATTAAATTTACAAATTGTACTAGATAAAACGGTCATTAAAAAACGCCTTGGAAATCCAAAGCGTAAATAATTATTCGTAGGTAAATCCATAACCTTCTACTTCCGTTACATTGGAAACATACATAAATGCTCCTTCGTCAGTCTTTCTTATAAATTCTTTTAATCTAACATAGTCCTTCTTATCAACAACAGTTACGATTATAGTTCTAGGTTCCCCTTTGTATCCGCCCTTTGCATCATAAAGAGTAGAACCTCTGTAAAGGTCTACAAGGATGAACTGATTAATCTCTTCAATCTTATTTGTAACGATGGTGATGTGATACTTGGTGTCAAAACCCGCAATCATCTTATCTATAACCGTACTATTAATAATCGCTCCAAGAAGGGCATACATACCAAGCTTAGGTCCATATAGAAGAGTAGCAAGAAGTGTAACCATCCCATCACTCATGATAAGACCTTGACCGAATGAAAATCTCGTATATGTTTCAACAATCTTAGCCACAATATCAGTACCACCAGTGCTTGCGCCTTGATTAACAACGATACCGATACCAACAGCCTGGATAAAAATTCCGAAAATTAAATTAATAAAAATATCTCCCTCAACTAATGATTGATTAAGTGGAATAATAAGTTCTAATAACCATAAGAAAACACCAAGAGATATAGAGGCATAGACGGTATAAAAACCAAAGTCCGCACCTATAAATATAAAACCGATTACCACCAATATAGTGTTAAGAGCAGTCAATATGTAGGGCACTGGTATGAATGGGAACAAGTGGTTAACTTCTATTGCAAGACCAGAAGTTCCTCCAACTGCCAAAGAGTTTGGAACCAAGAAAAAATGTAATCCTATTGCAACAAGAATTACACCTATGTTTACGAATAAAAATCTTTTAATATTAATACTTGATTTCAAGTCAAATCACCTCACATCAATTATAGCAAATTAAATAATTCCCTACAATGATTAAGTTTTTTAGAGTTTTATTTGAAAAATAGTAAGACTCGTGATAAAATAACTATGACCTTATTGAGAGGCAGAAGAGTGAATGGGCACGTCGACACTGCCAGCAACCTTTAAAAGGTGCTAAATCCCACGGGTGACCGAAAGATAAGGAGCCTTAAGCTTCCTTTTTGGGGCTTTTTTTTATTAGTAAGGTTAATATTAATATAGAGGTGAAGTATGAGTAAAAAATGGCTTTTTACATCAGAATCAGTAACAGAAGGACATCCTGACAAAGTATGCGACCAAATCTCAGATGCAATCCTAGATGCAATCCTTGCAGAAGATAAAAACGCAAGAGTTGCCTGCGAAACCATGGCATCCACAGGAATGGTAGTAATAACAGGAGAAATATCTACAGAAACATATGTAGATTTTACACAAATCGTAAGAGATACCCTAAAAGAAATCGGGTACGACAGAGCAAAGTACGGCTTCGATTCAGAAACATGTGCAGTACTATCAGCAATTAAAGAACAATCCCCAGACATTGCAATGGGAGTAGACAGATCAGAAGATCAAGATGACTTAGACAGACTAGGAGCAGGAGACCAAGGACTAATGTTTGGATTTGCCTGCGACGAAACAGAAGAGCTAATGCCACTACCAATATCACTAGCTCACAAACTATCCAAGAAACTCGCAGAAGTAAGACACAACGGAACACTAGAATACCTAAGACCAGATGGCAAGACCCAAGTGAGCGTAGAGTACGAAGACAACGTACCAAAGAGAATCCACAACATAGTAATCTCTACCCAACACTCCCCAGAAGTTGACCTAGAAACCATAAGACGCGACATGGTTGCAAAAGTAATAAAACCAGTAGTAGACGAAAAACTAATCACAGAAGACACAGAAATCTTCGTAAATCCAACAGGAAGATTCGTAATCGGCGGGCCAATGGGAGATGCAGGACTAACAGGAAGAAAAATAATCGTAGACACCTATGGCGGATACGCAAGACACGGCGGTGGAGCATTCTCAGGAAAAGATCCAACAAAAGTAGATAGATCCGCATGTTACTACGCAAGATATATCGCGAAAAACGTAGTAGCATCAGGGCTAGCAAAGAAATGTGAAATAGGACTAAGCTACGCAATAGGAGTAGCAAAACCAACATCAATCATGATAGACACATTTGGCACAGGAGTCTTCGACGACAACAAACTAGAAGAAATAATATTAAAACACTTCGATCCAAGACCAGCAGCTATCATAAAAGAACTAGATCTACTCCGTCCAATCTACAAACAAACAGCAAGCTACGGACATTTTGGAAGAGAAGAACTAGATCTACCATGGGAAAAGACAGATAAAGCCGAAGAATTAAAAAAATATTTAAAATAATTAAATTAAAAAATTAAGGTTGTCATAGGACAACCTTTTTTTGTGGGAATGTATCGAAGTTTTTGCTAGGGCTCATACAGAAAGTTTCAAAGAAGTCAAGCATAGTGAAGTCTGATTTGTAGAACTCGACTGCCGACTCACTTCGTTCGCTCAGGGTGACTGTATTCCTTAGGGATTTCCATGTAGAGCCTCTCGGCTGTGGAAGCAAAATGCTTCCGCTACAGAAATAAATATGAGGTTTGATAGTACGACGCCTGATGGCTGAGTTACAAAAATGTAGTATCAAATTTAATGGAAGCTAATAGCTTCCGCTACAAAAGTAAATCTTTTATAAATTTTCTTTTGAAAATAAGTTATTATTACGACGGTATTTTTTCTCAAAAAACAAAAAAGGGAGTCGCCTCCCTAAATTTAATATATCGCAATATATCTATCTGTCCTCTTCTCTGTTCCGCAGACACCCAATCCATTTTCATCTCGAAGTATTATCTCACCTCTTCCCATTTCAAAATTATTAATCTAAATCATAAAAAAAGGAGGTCTCCCTCCTTTCTAATAATCATATTTAATTTATCTATTTATCCACTTGGACTTTCTTTTTCATTCTATTGTATTCAACATTGTAAAAATCTTTTAATCTTTCTGCAACTTCAGGATCCGTAGTAGGTTTAAACTCTCCCTTGTACATGGTTAAATTTTGTTTTATAACCGTCACATCTTGAGTGAAATCTGTAAGAAATTGGTTATATTCGTCACCTTCGTATCCCAGTTGTCTAAATACATAGTTCATTAAAAATGCAGGTTCCATAGTAGGACCTTCACCGACAAAACTATTACCCGTCAACTCCTTTGCCTTACTGTTTGCCCAAATTATATAAGGAGTTGAATAAATATTGAAAAGCCCTTCTGGAGTTGCCATGTCGCAGTTTATATTAAACATTTTAAATATGGAGTTCGCCTCACCCATGGAAGGACTATGATCTCCCCAGAATACGAATACGATTGGTCTGTCAGATTTTTCAAAATTATCTATTAACATCTTTAATTTGTAATTAGTATCGTGGATTAAGTTTAGATAATTATTGAAGTAATTGTAATTTCCTACATCGTAACTGTCATTCCACTTAAGTCCAGGGTTGTCAGGACAAACCTCTCTATTATAAGGTCCATGACCTTGGTAGCTGACATTTAAAGATATATAAGGCTGACCAGCTGCATCATCATGATCCTTTATAATGTATGGAAAATAGTCCCTGTCGTATAAAATTTCATCAGAAACTTCCTTGTAGGTATTTTCCATATCGTGAAATTCATCGAATCCCAAGTGTTTGTACGCGTTAATCCTATTATAAAAAGTGCCGACATTTGGATGAGTTCCAACAGCTTTGTAACCTTGGCTCTTTAAGTACCAAATATAAGAATTCTTGTTCACATTGTAAATAGGATTATGTCTGTTTCCAGTTGCCACATTTGTTTCAGTGATGAAAGTACCACCTCCAAAAGTGTTAACCATAATAGAACCGCTTATGCTCTTACTTTGCAACTCGTGGAAATAATCGTAAGGATCGTAGTTGAATTGTAAAGCATCGTTTCTATACTTGTAAAATTCCTTAAAAGATTCCAATTGAAGAAGAATTATATCCACTTTTTTGTCATCTGGAATATTTTTATATTCGTACTTAGATAATAATTTCTCAGCACGGTCTTTATCATATCCCTTGTATTTATAATTCTTGCTCGTCTTAATCGAATGTAAAAACGGATATACAATTCCCTTAGACTCGTAACTTTCGAGATAAACCCACATATTTAGTCCAGAAGATTTATTTCCTATATCAAAATAGAGTTTATCATCAAAAGCCAAAGTATTTATGAAAACCACAAGACACATGGTGTAGATTGCGAACCCAATCCATCTGAAATTCCAATGTAGATTCCTGCAAAGAAAAATCAAAACAATTAGCAAAACCACTACAATTCCAAGAGCAATAAGGGTAAGTCTATCAGGAGCAACATTGTAAGATTTAGACATAGCCATAGCTTCTCTAACAAGTTTAAGGTCCGATAACATCAGTGGCTCTGATCTGTAGATGACCTTTTTCTCATGGGTATATGCCATTGCAACCATAAGTACAGAAGTAATCCCGAACCCGATAGGCACAGACTTAACCACAAGACTTATAATCACAAGAATTAAGTACACAGGTACAAAATTCATAAGTAAAACCCTCATATCTTTAAAATATGAGAAGAAAATATTTTCTGAATAACCATATGACGCTATAAAAAGGCAGACTAAAGTAAGAATAGCCGCTGGAATAATTTGTAATATATATGTGTTTCGAATCATTTTTTTCATAAAATCCTCCATAAAACCAATATATAGAATTATACTACTTTGAATTTACATTTTCAAAGATATTATGAATATTCTGACCTATATTTAACCCATCATTGTAAGGGAAGTCATCTAAACGTAACCTCACCAGGGTTAGACCCATTCGACTACGGGTGGCGGTATCCCCACCCTCCGCTCAGGGTGACTGCCTTCCTCTGTAATTTTAAAGAGAACAACCCTCCCAACTACAGTCACCCTGAGAGGCAGTCGAGTTCAACAAATCAGACTTCATTTCATTCGGCTTCTTTGGAACTATGCACGAGACCTGATGCGAAATCAAAGATTTCGGCTAGGGCTTTGAAGGATCTGACCTATATTTAACCCATCATTGTAAGGGAAGTCATCTAAACGTAACCTCACCAGGGTTAGACCCATTCGACTACGGGTGGCGGTATCTCCATCCTCCGCTAAGGGTGACTGCCTTCATTAGGGATTATATAGAGAACAACCCTCCCAACCACAATCACCCTGAGCGAACGAAGCGAGTCGAATGGGTATAACCTCTGAAGTTCAAGTCCTTGCAAATGAAATAGTTTCAAACACATTTACCTATTCCAATAAAAAAAGGACACATCTCTGTGTCCTTTAAATACATATTAACTTCTACTTCTATCTATTAATATTTTACAAGTCTTGTTATTGTTGCAACTCTTGTCTTTGCATCCCAAGTAATATCTGTACCGTCTTTTAGTCCTAGTGCTCTAGCAATATTAGCTACTGGTAGCATAGTTCTGTTATTTCTGATAACAGGATTTGCATCTGAGTAATAGGTGCTTCCGTTTACGATAATCTTGTTTGTTTCAATTGGAATTTGTACCTTGAATTCTTTGTCAGTTAGAGTAACTGTTCTAGTTGCTCTATCCCAATCAACTTTGAATCCTAGTGTTTCAGCGATGCATCTTAGAGGAAGCATAGTTCTTCCGTCTTTGATAAATGGAACTACGTCCATGTTAACATCAGTTTCAACTCCATTGATGTTTTTAATAAGCTTTGTAGATCCGATAACAACTGTTGATTTTACAGGAATTACGCCGTGATCAGCTTTTTCAGCTTTCTTTTCAGGAGCAACTTCGCCTTTTCCGTATGCGAAGAAAGTAAGATCTGCAGTTGATGAAACTCTTGTGTTAAGTCCTATTGAGAAGTATCCATTTACATCTGCATTTCCGCTTCCTAGGAATACTCCGTTTCTATAAACATAGATTGGAAGGTATGAAACGCTAACTTTACCTGAAACGATGGTTCCGTTTCCTGATAGTGATAATGCTGATGGATAAATAACTCTATTATATCCGTATGGGTATCCATTTTCGTAGCAAGTTGTGTATAGCCATGAATATGTGTCTACATTATAAAGATCTTTGTATCCAGCTTCATATCCATCTTTAGTAGCTGTAACAGTCTTTCCGTAAGCCCAGTTTGTAGATGGGTTATAATATCTGTTGTAATATTTGTCATAGTATGGATATCCATAGTTATATCCATATTCTGAAGAGTATACAGTGTAAGTTGTATATGCATCTCCACTTAGGTAGTAAGTTTCATAGGCATTTGCATATACTGAATTAACTACAGCTCCTTTTGCATCTACTAAGAAGAAGTATCTTCCATAAGAACTGTTGTTATATCCCTTGTAAGAACCAGTAGTTGTAGTTACTTTAGAAGAATTGTAAGGATAGTTGTTCCAAGTGTATCCTTTATTTCCGTAGTAACCACAGTAGTAGTTTCCACTTTCTTTAGTCATGTTAAGTGAGAAGTTTCCATATATGTCTGTCTTTGTAGTTCTATCAAATACTGAAACTGTTGCCCCTGCAACTGCTACACCATTTTCGTCAGTTACTTTACCAGTGATTGCGTCGTAGTAAACTTTTGCTGAAACTGTTAATTTGCTAAGACTTCTAATTAAATTAGTAGATTCAATAGCTTTTAGACCTTTGTCTTTTGCTTCTGTAACCTTTTCTTTTGTAGCAGCTTTTTCTACTTCTGCCTTAGCTTCTTTTAAAGCTTCATCAACTTTTGCTTTAGATTTTGCAATGTCATATTGTTTTGAATTTAATTTATCTATTGCAGCTTTTCTTTCGGTTGCTTTGTTGTCAAGTTCTGTATTAGCTGCTTTTTTAGCTTTGGCTAATTCTTCTGCTTCTTCAGCTTTCTTATCTTTTTCAATTTGTGCTGTAGCAGCTGCTTTTATTCCATCTGCCTTAGTTTCAAATTTTGTAACTTCTGCATTGATTGTTTTTTCTGCATCTTCTAGAGTAGATGTATCAGGTATTTTGTTTATAGCTTTTTCCGCTTCATTATTAGCTTTTATTAGTTCTTGTCTTTTCTCTTCTTGTACAGCTTCGCCTTTAATTTTGTTAATTTCAGACTCTACTTCTTTTTCCTTAGCTTCTAGCTTACTCATTGCTGCTGCTTTGGCATCCTTTACCTTTTTAGCATCTTCTTGCCCTTTTTGTTCCCGTGCCTTTTTTTCTTCATCTAGTTTAGCTTGTACATTTTGATTTATTGACTTTATTGTTTTGTTAAATTCTGTCATAGCAGCATCAATTTTAGATTTAGCGTCTGCTACAGCGTCTGTTTCTTTAACTTTTTCAAGCTCTTCTTTTGCCCATTTTACAATATTAGTTAAAGCTCCAGTTTGTGTTTTTATAACATCTGGATCTTTGACTTTTTCAAGATCTGCTTTTAATTTTGTTTCTTCTGCACCTATTTTTGTAATGGCTTCTTGTTTTAGTTCTGCCGTTGTTTTTGTTGGTGCTGGATCTGAACCATTTGCCATAACATTAAATGGCAATACTGTTAGTATCATAAAAAAGCTTAGAATAAGAGCTAAGACCTTTTTATTATTTTTAGTTTTCATAATATTCCTCCTTTTGTCTCGTTTTACCTATACCCAGTTTATCAAATAAATCTTATCAATTCAGCAAATGTAGAAAAATTTAATTAAATTGTAATATTGTAACC
>CAMYEJ010000052.1 GCA_947254665.1 uncultured Peptoniphilus sp. | reverse complement strand
ATATAAGTAAGGGGAAATTCCTTAATAAAAATAATATTTAAGGACAAAAAAATCTATAAAAATTGTAGAAACTCAAAAAAATCATCTAAAAAGTTACAAAATGTTGAAAATAAAATTTCTATCTGATAAAATTTTAAGAGTAAATCCATCGATCGCAGGAAACTGAGGAAAGTCTGCGCTCCACAGAGCAAGGGTGCCGGTGAGAGACCGGTGGAGGCGACTCTAAGGCTAGTGCAACAGAGATATACCGCCACACACGTGGTAAGGGTGGAAAGGTGAGGTAAGAGCTCACCAGAGGTATAGAGATATACCTGCTATGTAAACCCCACTCGGAGCAAGACCAAGTAGGAGTAAAAAGCGTTGCTCGCGCTTTCCGGGAATGGTAGGTCGCTTGAACCAATTGGTAACAATTGGTCTAGATAGATGATCGAATAAACAGAACGCAGCTTATAGATTTACTTGACAGATGAATCTGTCAATACATATTTACCTAATAGTTAAGAGATTATTAAAATTTCTTAACTATTTTGTAACTTTTTATTGATTTTTTGTTACCACTTTGTTATACTATGGACAGTGAAATAATTTAAGGAGTGAATATATTAAGTTATGAATAAAAAAACAACTGTCGCAGCATTGACATTATGCTTGGCAGCAGCTCTTGGAGCACGAGATACTGGAGTTTTCATAAATGAACATGTTCAGACTACCTATTCAGGTAATAAAATATACTTTGAACTAGAAGAAAAGGCAGAAATATTACAAGAAGTTGAAGGCGGATATCTAGTTAAAAAAGGGCCAGCAAGAGTGACTGTTCCAAAGGAAAAAGTATTAATAACTGAAAAAGATATAACCACATATACAGTTAAAAACCCAACTACACTTAAGGATGCTTCTGGGAATATCTTAAGAAACCTATTTGTTGGAGAAGTTGTAACTGTAATTTCAACTGACGACAACACTGTGCTTGTAGCAACACAAGACAATTTTAAAGGCAGTGTTTCTAAATCAGCACTTACATTAAAAGAAGAAACTTCTAAAGAAAATGTAACTGTAGCGACTTTAAAAACAAAAGCTAAAGCTACATCAAAAGATGGAAGTATCGATTTAAAAGCTGGAGATAAGGTAAATCTTGTAGATTATAGAAATAAATTCTTTGCAATAAATGTAAATGGTAAACTTTACAATTTAAGTCCTGCAGTTCTAGATCTTAAATCTGGTGAAACTATAAACTTCACAGAAGAAAGTATCCAAGAAGACGAAGCAGAACTAGAAGAAATAGCTAAGAGAGGAAGCACAAACCAATTTGATGGTATTGTAACTTTCAAAGACGGCAAGGCATCTGACATGGCTAACAAGGCTGTAGCAATAGCTCTAACTAAGCTTGATACTCCATATGTATATGGTACAGCTGGAAACGGATCATATGACTGTTCAGGTCTTATGTATGACATTTACAAGAATACATTTGGGATAAATATGCCAAGAAGTTCTCGTGAACTTTCAGGATTTGGTACACAAGTTGCAAAAGAAGATTTAGTTGCAGGAGATTTAGTATTCTTTGCTACCACATCTTCAAATCAAGTTTCCCACGTGGGAATGTACATTGGTGAAGGTAAGTTCATACATGCTTCATCAGGCCAGAAAAAAGTTGTAATAAGTTCACTTAACGAAAAGTACTACGGAACTCGTTATGTAAACGCAACTAGAATAGCAAAATAACATAGACAAATTAAATCCTAGGAATCTAGGATTTTTTTTATTTATAGGGTATAATTTAACTATAAAAGGAGGGAAATTATGAACTTACACAGATCATCAACAGATAGAGTTTTTGCAGGAGTATGCGGAGGTATCGCTGAAACATTTAATCTAGATTCCTCTACAGTTAGACTCATAACCGTGCTATTAATAATTTTTGGTGGCATGAGCCTATGGATATACATTATAGCTGCATTACTTTTACCATTAGAATAAGGAGCTAGGCTCCTTTTTTTATGAAAAGATAAGGAGTAATATGAAACTAATACACACTGGGGATTTACATTTAAAAAAATCCTTTAATAATATAAATTTTGATAAGAAGCTAAGACAGGAAGATCTTTGGATCACTTTTGAAAATATTGTAAAAGCTTCAAACAATGTGGACTTTCTACTACTTTGTGGAGATCTATATGAAAGGGAATTCTTTACCCTTTCTGACCTTAAAAGATTCTTCCAAACATTGGCAACCACAAGTGCGAGAGTTTTGCTCTGCTTTGGGAACCACGACTTTATCGTAGATAGAGAAGTTTTAGACATAGTGGATATTCCAAAGAACGTATATATTTTTGAAAATAGTCTAGATTATTTTGAATTTGAAAATACAAGGTTCTACGGATTTTCCTGGGACAGAGATTCTGATCCGAAAATCGATTTAAATATAAGCTTAGATCATAATTTTACAAATATACTTATGATTCATGGTTCCTATGAAGATATGGATAAATATTTTAGTTTTACAAAAGAAGACATCTCAAAGTACGACTTCGTATTCCTAGGTCATATCCATAAGAGCTGCGAACCAGCGAAGAACGTCTACTATTCAGGGAGTCCAGAAGGCCTTAGCTTCTCTGAAACAGGAGAAAGAACTTATAATCTCGTAAATATTGTAGATAAAAATATTATTGTAGAAAAGATAAAATCCAATCATAGAAATGTTGTAAATGAAAAGATAGATGTGACGGATGTTGAACTATTTAATCTCATAGATAGGATTTCTAAACTAAGTGATGAAGATGTAGTTCGCATCGAACTTATTGGAAAAGCAGAAAATCCTAAGTATTTTCTAGAAACTCTAAAGGATAGATTTCCAAACATCGTCTTTTCTGATCAAATGGAGATGAAGGTGAATTTAGAAGAGCTTATCGATAGAAATCAAGATAATTTCTTAGGTAAGTACTTGGAAAAGTTAAGCCTTGATAAACCATTGGAAAGAAGGGCAATCGAAATTGGATTGGAACTTCTGGGTGATTATAATGAAATTTAAAAAGATTGAACTTAAATCATTTGGAAAATTTAATAACAAGACTTTAGATTTTGAAGATGGTTTCAACTTCATCTATGGAGAAAATGAAGCGGGTAAATCCACTATTGAATCGGCTATCTACGGACTATTCTACGGATTTTCAAAAGATTCTATAAAGAGAAGGCTCTATGACGACAAATTTGAAAATTACAGACCTCTTTTAAGGGGAGAATATCACGCAAATATAGAATTTACAGATGAAAAAGATTTTAGAATTGAAAGGGATTTCGCCTCAGAAAATGTGAAGGTACTAAACTTAACAAATTCAGAAGATATCTCAGAAGACTATGAGTTTACCAAGTACTCTAGAATCAAACAACCAGGAGCCAAGTTCATAGGCATGAGCTCATCCATATTCAAATCCACATTCTTTGTAGAGTCAGATGCAATTGCACTGGTGGAAAGTCTTAGAACAGAGTTGAGGGACTTAATACTTGAAGTAAGTAGCACCATGGATATCTCTAGATCCACTTCAGTAGCATTAAAGGAAATGGATTCTAGAATAAAATCTCTTGGCAATGAAAGTTTAAAAAGCTCTAAACTTGGTGCTCTTCAAGTAAAGGTGGATAGACTTTTAAAAGAGAAGCTAGAGCTTGATGAAAAGTCTGAAAAGTACAATTCTTACCTTAAAGAGCTAGAAGATCTATATAGAAAAAATAAATCGCTGGATGAAAAGTTAGTTCTGTGCAACAAAAAGTCTGAATACGAAACATACAAGGAAGTTGAAAGACTAAAAAAAGAAATCGAAAGGATTAGAGAGCTTAAAAACCTAGACATACATCGATACGAAAAACTTTTGGATATAAATGATAGACTTAAGAGAGTCTTTAGCGAAATTGACGAAGTAAATTTAGAACTTAAACAGAAAAAAGTCGAAACCTTGACCAGTAGTGTCAAGAGGGATTACGAAAATCTTCGTAAAAATCTAAATAGATTAAAAGAGTTAAATAGTAGAAACTACTCAAGAGAAATTACAAATATAGCCCATGACATAGAAAATTTAAAGATAAAAGAAAAATTCCTATATTTATTATTTGTAATTCTAGGGGTAGCATCAATAGGGATTGCGGTAGCTTCATTTAAATTTAAAATTTACTATCTATTAATCTTACTTATTCCAATAGCTTTCTATTTTTATTTAAGGATAGTTAAATTTAGAGTAAACCATGGACTCATTCGTTCGCTGATCTCAAGGACAGACGCTTTAAGAAGGCTATCTCAAGATAAAACTATTGAAAAAAGAGAAATGGATACTCTTTTCTCAGCATTGTCTTCAAAATATTCTGTAAAGACTTCGGAGCTTGAAGACACTCTTATAAATATGATGAGAGATGAAAGTATCAACGAGTACAAAAAATCTCTAAAAGATAAAAATTATGAAGACAATCTAGAAAAATTAAAAAGACTTACAGAATTAAGGGATAAACTCCAATCAGAACTAGACAATAGTCTTAGGATGGAAGAGGTTTCAAACCTTGATGAACTTCGTGAAAAGTTCAAAAACTCAGCCACAGAAGAGTCTGTAAATAATAGAATAAGAGAACTAAACAGGGCAATAGAATTCCATCTAAATGGAAAGAAATTTGAAGATTTAAATAGAGAAGTTGTAAGTACAGACTTTGATTTCGAAACATTGAGAAAAGAAAAGAGAGAAGTTGAACTAAATATCTCCAAAAACGAAATAAATATTCAAAACTTAGATCTAAATTTAAATAGAATCCAAGAGATTGAAGGAGAAATTTCAGAGCTTAAATGCTCAATGGAAGATTTAAATTTCGAAAGAGAAGCACTGGAACTTTCGAAGTCAACACTTCTAAGGGTTATGCTTGAAAACAAAGAGGACAACCTACCGAAGATAATCGAAAAGACTTCTCTATATTTTAGAGAAATAACAGAAGATAAGTGCGAATACGTAATGATAGATGACGATTTAAACCTTTCAGTAAAATCAAGAGATCTAGGAATTACAATTGATGAGAGAAACCTAAGCACTGGCACAATAGGGCAGCTATATCTTTCATTTAGACTTGCTCTAATTGAAATCATAAGCGAAGAAAAGATTCCGCTAATCATGGATGATGCACTCCTTACTTTCGATGATAGAAGGGCTAGAACCACCATGAAACTTCTCAGAAAAATCTCAGAAGATCGACAAGTGCTTTACTTCACATCCTCAACGAGGGATCTAAAAGTTGCGGATGAAATGAAAATAAATATATTGAGGCTAGAAAAATGATCTACGCAATAGCAGACCTACACTTAGACTCCAGTGGCGAAAAACCGATGGACATTTTCGGCGAAAATTGGATAGGCCACGATAAGAAAATATTTGACTCATGGAATAAGAATATAAAAGAAGGTGACTTAGTCTTGCTGCCGGGAGATATTTCCTGGGGACTTAAACTAGAAGATGCAAGGCGTGACTTAGAAATAATCGACTCACTACCTGGGACCAAGATTATCACCAAGGGAAACCACGACTATTGGTGGAGCTCCATGAGCAAATTAAATGCACTACAACTTAAGAAAACAATATTTTTAAATAACACTTCCTACGAATATAATGGCATAGGCATATGCGGAACTAGGGGTTGGATGGACAAATCTAGCTCAGAATATAAATCCGACATGGAAAATATATATTTAAGAGAGATGGGAAGGCTTAGAAACTCAATAGAAAGTTCAAAAGCGCAAAGGAAGATCATCCTTCTTCACTATCCGCCATTCGATGGAAATAAGAACCTAAATGGTTTCGGTAAAATTGCATTGGAATATAAGGCGGAGGTTCTTCTCTATGGGCATCTTCATGGCGAGGGACATAGGGAAGTGGTGGAAGGTAATTTCGATGGAATGGAAGTCATCTGCGTTTCATCTGACTTTATAAATTTCGAGGTAAAAAAGATATGGGACTAGAGCAAGAAGTAAAAATAATTGGGGCAGATTTAGAAAATATTGAAACATATTTGAAAAATAATGGTAGTATATATATTGGCGAAGAAGACCAAGTAAATATACTTATAAATTCAAAATCCCATCCAATTAAAAGTAGCACAGGATACTTTAGAATTAGGAAAACCCACTTTGTAGAAAGAAACGAAGATGAGATTGAACTGACCTTTAAAGAGAGGATAAAAGATAATAATCTTAGAAAGAGTGTGGAGCATACAGTTCTAATAAACGAGCTTGAGCCAATGATTGAAACGCTGAAGCTGCTTGGTTACGACAGTTTTGATGAGACTAAGAAAAACAGAAGATCCTACACTTACAAAGGTGCTAGATTTGATTTTGATACCCATGAAAAATCTGTTCTTCCATATTCTTATTTAGAAATTGAAGTAGAAGATAAAAATAAATTGGATGAACTTTTAAAAGAACTAGATATTAAAGATGAATTTGTATCCACACTTTCAATCAAGGAGTTAATCGAAAAAATAAAAGACTAGTGCAATAGATTTTTTTTGTGTTATAATAATATTGAAAGAGGAGGCTGAGGATGTCTTACAAATATATTAAATTTTTTAATGAGATCAAAAAAGATGATCTACCAGTAGTAGGTGGAAAGGGAGCAAACCTAGGCGAAATGACTGGAAATGGATTGCCAGTTCCTCCAGGATTTTGCGTAACCGCAGGAGCCTACAAAGATTTTATACATTATGCTGAACTCGATGAAGTAATTACATTTTTAATCGAAGCACTAAATGTGGACGATGTAGAACAGCTAAACGACGTATCTAAAGAAATTAGACAAAAGATTATGGAAGCCCCAATACTTCCAGAACTTGAAGAAGAAATTAAAAAGTCATATTTAGATTTTTCGAAATCTATAAATATGACAGATCCAGAAGTAGCTGTCAGAAGTTCAGCAACCGCTGAAGATCTACCAGATGCATCCTTTGCTGGTCAACAAGATACCTACCTACACATCAGAGGAGAAAAAGAACTCGTAAACCATGTTAAGATGTGTTGGGCATCGCTATGGACCGGTAGAGCAATTTATTACAGAGAAAAACAACATTTCGATCATTTTGACGTGCTACTTTCTGCAGTAGTTCAAAAGATGGTAAATGCTAAAAAAGCTGGTGTAATGTTCACTGCAAATCCAATCAACAAGAGTACGGATGAGATGATGATCAACTCATCATGGGGACTTGGTGAAGCGGTGGTAAGCGGAACAGTAACTCCAGATGAATATATAATCGATAAAAAAACAAAAGAAATAAAGGAAAAACACATAGCTTCTAAACTATCAATGGTAGTTAAGAAGGAAGTTGGTGTTGGAACAGAAGTAGTAAATGTTGAAGACTACCTTGGAAAAGATGCGGTTGAAGCTGAATCTTTAACTAGAGAAGAACTAAACAAACTCATCGAAATGGGTCTAAAGATAGAAAATATTTACGGTTCAGTTCAAGACACTGAATGGGCATTTGACAAAGATACTGGAGATTTTTACTTCCTACAATCAAGACCAATTACAACCATTGGTGGAGAAGAAAAAGAAGGAAAATTAATCCCACTTTGTAAGGGACTTCCAGCAAGCCCTGGAATCGGACGTGGAATAGTTAAAAATATTAAGAACTTAACAGAAATCTCTCAAGTTGAAGAGGGAGATATCCTTGTAACTGAAATGACAAATCCCGACATGGTACCAGCTATGAAGAAGGCTAGAGCCGTAGTTACAGACGAAGGTGGAAGGACTTGCCACGCAGCAATCGTATCTCGTGAACTACAAATTCCATGTATAGTTGGAGCAAAGAATGCAACACAGGTTCTTAAAAATGGAACAGAAGTTACAGTTGATGCAACTAGAGGAATAGTATATCAAGGAAATGTTCTAAACGAAGAAGCAAAAGTAGAAGAAAAATCTACTGAAAAAGCTCAAACTGTTACAGCATACAATCCACCAATCACAGCAACCAAGATTTACATGAACCTTGGTGAACCAGATCTTGCAAATAAATACAAAGATCTATCCTTTGATGGAATTGGTCTAATGAGAACTGAATTTATATTCACAAATATGATTGGTGAACATCCAATGTACCTACTAAAAACCGGTCGTGGAAATCTTATGATTGACAAACTTTCTGAAGGAATCTCAAAAGTTGCAACAGCTATCTTCCCAAGAAATGTGGTAGTTAGAATGAGCGACTTCAGAACCAACGAATTCAGAGGATTAAAAGGCGGAGACGAAGTAGAACCGATAGAGCAAAATCCTATGATTGGTTGGAGAGGAGTATCAAGATACATTTCTCCAGAATATGAAGAAGGATTTAGACTAGAATGTAAAGCTATAAAGAGAGTGCGTGAAGAATACGGACTACACAATGTAATAGTTATGCTTCCATTCGTAAGAACTCCAGATGAACTTAGAACTGTTAAAGCAATCATGGCTGAAGAAGGACTAAGACAAGCAGATGGACTTAAGATTTGGATCATGGCAGAAGTACCTGCAGTAGTATTCAGAGCAGAAGAGTTTGCAGAATTAGTAGACGGATTCTCAATAGGATCTAACGACCTAACCCAACTTATAATGGGTGCAGATAGGGACAACGGAGTTTTAAACAACATGGGTTACTTCGACGAAAGAAATCCATCTGTTAAGGCAGCCCTTAAGACACTTATTGAAGCTTGCAACAAAAAAGGCAAGACCTGCTCAATATGTGGACAAGGTCCATCTCAATATCCTGAACTTGCAGAATTCTTAGTAGAATGTGGAATCACATCTATCTCTGTAAACCCAGATACGGTTGAATATACAAGAAGACTAATAGCCTCAGTAGAACAAAAACTTATTTTAAAC
>CAMYEJ010000051.1 GCA_947254665.1 uncultured Peptoniphilus sp. | reverse complement strand
GGCTATGCCAGTGGTATAATTGTATTGTTTATTTGATAAAAAATAAACAATTTATTTATACGGAGGTATTATGAAAAAGAAAATATTTTCTATTTTTCTAGCTGCTATGTTACTCTTAACAGCATGTGGCAAAAACGAAAACAAAGAAGCAAAAACAAACAATGCTAATTCAGTTAAGTCAGAAGCACAAACTGATTACAAGAGTCCTAACGGAAACACAATGGTGCTTACACTATTCCAAAACCCAAAGACTTTAGACATTCAAAAAACAAATGCAGACTACTTCATTCCACTTCAAATCTACGATAGACTTGTAGATGTAAAGGTAAATGATGATGGCACTAATGAAATAGTTCCAAGTCTTGCAGAAAAATGGGACATCTCAGAAGATGGCAAAACTTATACTTTCTATCTAAGAAAGGGCGTTAAATTCCACAATGGTGAAGAATTTAAAGCGGACGATGTTCTCTTCACTATTGAAAAGATGATGGACCCTAAGGAAGCTGCAGTAAATACTTATCAATTTGAAAAGATTGAAGGAGCTCTTGACAAATTAAATGGCAAAGCTGATTCTGTAAAGGGAGTTAAGGTTATAGATGATTACACAGTATCTATTACACTAGATCAACCTTTCCCACCATTCTTAGCAAGCTTAACTGGAGCACCTGCATCTATCTTCAATAGAAAAGCTGTTGAAGAAGGCAAGGACAAATTCGGTTTTGATCCTGAATATACTGTTGGAACTGGCTATATGAAGTTTAAAGACTGGGCACAAGATAAAGAAATTAATCTTGTAAGAAACGACGATTACTTCGGAGAAAAAGCAAACATTGACGGTGTTAGATACCTTATGAACATAGATTCTTCTACATCAAAGATGATGCTTGAAAATGGCGAGCTAGATTTTAGAAAAATATCTTCAGCTGAACTAGATTCTTATAAAGAAAATCCTATCTTCAAAGATAATATTGTAGATTCTCAAAGAGCTGGTATGGATTATATTTCATTCAACCAAAAAGATCCTAATATGGCTAAGGTAGAAGTTAGAAAAGCTGTTTCTATGGCTATAGATAGAGATTTAATCAACAAGACATTCTACAATGGTGAAGGTACTATAGTAAACGGTGTACTACCTCCAGGAATCCCAGGATATGAAGTTGAACAAGAAAAGATTGAATACAATCCTGAAAAAGCTAAAGAATTATTAAAAGAAGCTGGATTAGATAAAGGTCTTACTCTTATTTCTCTACAAAACTCAACATATGAAGAAGACCAAGCAAAGAATGAAATGATTCAATCAATGCTTAAAAATGTTGGAATTGATTTACAAATAAAGACTGTAGACGCTACAAGTTACTATGACATTCTAACTAAGGGTGAAGGTTTCTCAATGAGTATTGAACCTGTTACAGCAGACGTCCCAGATCCTGACGATTTCTACAAAGCATTTACTGTTGAAGCTGGTGAATCAAACGGATTAAAGGTACAAGACAAAGCTTTGAGTGATGAAATCAACAAGGCTAGATTTATTATTAATCAAGAAGAAAGAATAAAGGCTCTTACAAGCTTAGATAAAAAGATTGTAGGTGAACAAGCTCTTTACTTACCACTTGTTTCTGACTTAAACCACTTTGCTAAAAGCCCTAGACTTGATAATTTTAAATTATCTTGGCAAGGTTGGGTCTGTGGTTCAACACATTTTGTAAAGATAGATCCAAAGTACAATAAATAATAATATAAAAAGAGCTCTACATTTTTATGTAGAGTATCTTTTTTTACATAGGAAGGATTGTTATGTTAAATTATATTTTCAAAAGATTTTTTCAATCTTTTATAGTAGTTATCTTAATTATTATAACAACATTTGTACTTATGAATGTAATCCCGGGCAATGCTGCTACAGCTATGATGGGTGAAAAAACAAATATCCATATTCAGGAGAGGGTTGTTAAAGAATTGGGGCTTGATAAACCTGTCAAAGAAAGATTTGTAGAATATGTAAAAGATCTTTCTAAAGGAGATCTTGGAAAGTCTATCGTGATGAAAAGACCTGTTAAGGATATGATTTTTGAAGTTTTCCCTAATACTTTAAAACTTACCGCAGCTTCTTTAATCTTTGCATGGAGTTTTGGAATACTTTCTGGACTAATATCTGCTAGGTATCACAACAAGATTTTAGATAAAATGTTCTCAACTATTTCTATTTTGGGAATATCGGCTCCTACATTTTTTATAGCTATAATTCTTCAATATTTCTTCGCCTTTAAACTCAAATTATTTCCTATTTCTGGATTTGGAAACCTAAAACAACTTGTTCTACCTTCAATAGTTTTGGGATGGGCAATGGCAGGAGAGATTTCTAGGCTTTTAAGAGCAAATCTTTTAGAAAATATGGAAAGTGATTTTCTAGATTTAGCTAGAATAAAAGGTAGAAAAAAGTGGGCAGTTTTAATTTTTCATACACTTAAAATAAGTATGCTCCCTGTGGTAACTATAATGATACTTCAGCTTGCATCACTTCTGGGTGGAGCCATGATAACAGAAAGTATTTTTGGTATTCCTGGCATAGGTACACTATCTATATCAGCTCTAACCAATAGAGATCTGCCTGTTATCCAAGCAACTGTACTTTTGGCTTCATTTTTAATAATCCTAGGAAATTTAATTTCCGATATTTTGTACTTTTTAATTGACCCAAGAATTAGATTGAGGTAGTATATGAAAAAATTTATTAACTATTTAAAGAAAAACCCAATAATAGCACTCTCTTTAATTTTTATAATAATTTGTTTTCTGTGCGCAATCTTTGCTCCAATAGTTGCTCCTTATAATTATGACGAGACGGATTTTAGTTCTCCTTTAAGTCCTCCATCTTTAAAAAATATTTTTGGGACAGATCAACTTAGTAGAGATATCTTTAGCAGAATGATTTTTGCTCTTAGAATATCTCTCTTCGTAGGAATTGTGCCAACTACTATAAATTTATTTATCGGAGCAATAATAGGTACTATTTCCGGATTATCAAATAAAAGAATCGACAATATTCTTATGAGATTTACAGATTTGGGATTGTCTTTCCCATTTATGATATTGGCTATGGCGATAATATATAATCTCGGTTCCAGTATGAAGAGTATGATCCTTGCACTTGTAGTATTTGGCTGGACATCAACAGCTAGAATTATAAGAGCACAAACGAAATTTATAAAAAACAATTCCTATATAGATGCAGCAAGGATAATGGAAGTTTCAAAATTTAGAATGATATTTAAACATATTCTTCCAAATATGAAATCAACACTATTCGTTCTATATACCATGTCTATTCCACAGACAATTTTAGCAGAGGCAGGACTTAGTTTCTTGGGTTTTGGAGCTCAACCACCACTTACAAGTCTAGGGGTTATGGTAGCTAATGGAAGAACATTTTTATTTGAAGCTCCTTGGCTTTCAATAGCTCCCGGAGTATTTATCATGCTTATTTCTCTAAGCTTTAATTTTTTAGGTGATGGACTTAGAGATTTCTACGGTTTAGGAGGTGCGGACATCTAATGGAAAATGTACTTGAAGTTTCAAATTTGACGATAGGAATAAAAAATGGCAAAAATACTTTAAAGCTTGTAGAAGATGTTTCCTTCTCCATAAAAAAAGGAGAAGTATTAGGAATCGTCGGTGAATCCGGTTGCGGAAAATCCCTAACTTGTAGAGCAATACCTAATCTCTTGCCAAGTGGAGTTAGTATTTTGTCTGGAAGCATTCTTTTCAATGGAGAACTCATAAATGACAAATCATTTAATATTGAAAAGATAAGAGGACAAAATATAAGTATGATATTTCAAGAACCTACCAAGACTCTCCACCCTCTTAAGACCATAGGAAGTCAAGTAGAAGAAGTCCTTAAAATACACACAGACTTGAATAAAAAAGAGAGAAGAGAAAAAGTAATAGAGCTTCTAGAATCAGTTGGAATAGACAACGCAAGTTCAAGAATAAAACAGTATCCATTTCAACTTTCAGGAGGTTTGTGCCAAAGGGTTGTAATAGCAATTGCAATTGCACTTAACCCCGATTTGATAATAGCGGATGAACCGACCACAGCACTTGATGTTTCAGTTCAAAAGAAAATTCTAGAACTTCTAAAAGATTTAAATAAAAAGATGAACTGCTCTTTAATAATAGTATCCCACGACATAGGAGTGGTTAAAGAAATAGCTGATAGAGTAGCCATAATGTATTGTGGACAAATAGTCGAAGAGTCCTCTTTAAAAGAAATATTTAACCATCCACTACACCCTTATAACAAAGCTCTTATGAACTGTATCCCAACTATCTCTACGGATAAAAAACTAGTGCCAATAAAGGGAAGCGTACCAAATCCAAAAGATTATTCAAAACTTTGCAGATTTTTCGACAGATGTGAAGAATCAGTTGAAAAATGTAAATTTAAAAATCCAAGTATTATAAAAAAAGGAGAAAGCTATGTCAGATGCATTAAATACGAAGAATAATATAGTAACCTTAAAGGACGTGGAGCTAAGTTTTAGACTAGGTAAAAATAAAAATATAAAAGTCCTTGATAAATTAAATTTGGAAATAGAAAGTGGAAAAGTTTTAGGTCTTGTTGGAGAATCTGGTTGTGGAAAGACAACTGTCAGTAGAGTCCTCTTGGGACTAGAAAGTCTATCAAGTGGTACCTATACTTTCTTAGATAAAGAAATAAAAAATAGATCTGATTTTAGTTTTGTAAGAAAAAATATGCAGATGGTTTTTCAAGATCCATTTCTATCTATAGATCCAACTATGAGGATGAAAGATGTCCTTGAAGAACCTATGCTCGGGCTTAGAAAAGAGTGGGACAAGAAAACCAGAGAAAAAAAGATACTTAAACTAATTGAATTGGTAGGATTAGATAGATCTTATCTAAATTACAAATCAAAAGAAATGTCCGGTGGACAAAGACAGAGAATTGGAATAGCTAGAGCGCTTATCACAGAACCAAAAGTTCTTTTATGCGATGAGTGTGTATCTGCCCTTGATATATCCATTCAAGCTCAAATACTAAATCTTTTAATAAAAATAAAAAACGAATTAGAAGTTACAATAGTGTTTATATCCCATGACCTTGCAGTAGTTAAATATATAGCTGACGAAATAGCTGTCATGAAAGACGGTAAAATCTGCGAAAAGAGAACTAGTGAAGATTTATTTAAAAATCCAGAGAGTGAACATACTAAATATTTAATCGAATCAGCTCTACTGTAGATATATTTTATATAAATAGAAAAAAAATTACTATATTTTAATCTATACCTATTTTATGTGAAACTTTCTCTTTATTATTGTAATTAAATTTAATTTATCATAAAATGTAGTTGGAGGTTTGATATGACAATTAGAGACCTAGAGATTTTCCTAGAGGTTGTAAAACAAAACAACATGTCTATTGCAGCTAAAGCCTTAAATATTTCACAACCTACTGTATCTCATGCAATTGCTCAAATTGAAGATGAGTATGATATTATTCTTTTTGAAAGAGCTTCCAAAAAGCTTTTCTTAACAGATGTAGGTTATAGATTTTATAATAGGGCAAAGAAAATTTTATCAGAGCTATACAACTTAGACGTTGAGTTTAAAAACAACCAAAACCATATTAGTCTAGGTATTCACAACGGGATACCTACGCCTATAGTAGTAGATTTTTCTAAAAAAATGAAAGATCAATTTGATTTAGACATCATGTTCGTTATCACTGAAAGGGAACTGATGTTAGATATGCTAAAAAGAGGAGAGTTAGACGCGGTTCTAACTGATTACACCTATGATTTAGAGGAATGTGATTTTACTCCTGGATTTAGACTTACTTATAAACTCGCAACAGATAAGAAAAATGTAGATGATTTTCCAAATAATTTAGAGTTTATCTATTGGGCTGGCACAGATAAGAATGTAGTGTTCGACGAACTTGCACACAAGTTCCCTGTGGAAATGAAGTACAGAGTTGGAAACATTGACTCCGCTCTAAGACTTATGGAAACAGAAAAAGTCTACACATTTTTACCTGCCTACACCATTAGGGAATCAGATAAGTTTGAAGTTTTAGATGATTTAACTTTTTCAAAGAAATTTAAACTCTACTACATGAGGGATAAGTACATCACAAAGAAGATGAAAATCCTTATGAGCGAATTAGCTAAGGCACATTACGAAGAATAATTTCTTCACTTAAAAAGAGATAGCAGATATTCAAAAGAATATTTACTATCTCTTTTTTATTTTCTAACTTTTTACTGAGCCACTGGTAAGTCCATTCACCAGGTACTTTCTAAATATACTGGCGATTATTGCCGGTGGAATTATTGAAAGTATTCCTCCTGCTGCTATCAGTCCGTAGTTTATTGTATCCTTGGTTATAAATTCACTCATTACTTGGGTTATTACTTTATGTCCCGTTGAGGAAAGTAGTATGGTAGGAATTATATACTGCTTAAATGATGATAGGAAAAATATAAGGCTTATGGTCACTATTATCGGTCTCGATAATGGTAGCACCACCTTGAAGAATATATCCCTTTCAGAAAATCCATCCACATAGCAGGCTTCAAAGATTTCTTCCGGTATGTCTTTTAAATAGTTTATGACTATAAATATATTCATTGGTAGAAATGATGAGATGTAGATGATTGATGTGGCTGCCATGCTGTCTAGTAGATTTAGTTTTCTAAATATATTGTAGATCGGTATTATCGTCGTAAATACTGGAATGATGATGGTCAAAAAAAGTATATTTAAAAATATTTTTTTGAATTTAAAATCGTACCTGGTGATTACATATCCGCTTACAAATGTAATTGGAATTCCTATTAGTATGGTCACCATAGATATTTTGAGGGCGTTTTTCATACCTCTTATTATGATTTGTGACTCTCTGCCGGAAATGGTTAATAGTTTTCTATAGGATCCAAAGACCAAACTCTGTGGTAGTAGTTTCGTCGTCTTTACGAGCATCTCGCTTTCTGGAGTTATACTTATTATAAAGCACCAGATAATTGGAAATAGACAGTAGATTATTAAAAATATTACTCCTAGAGTATATAGAATATTTAAATTTTTTCTTTTCATTTTATACCTCGAGACATTCTTTTAATATATCCAATTCCGCAGACTCCAACTATTATCATAATCGTGTAGGAGATTGCACTTCCGTATCCAAAGTTTAAGTATTGGAATGTGTTTGCATAGTTGTAGATGAGTAGGGTCTGGTTCTCCAACACATATCCTGAGAGGGCTATGATTTCGTCGTAGACATTTATCGCTGCTGTGGTCAAATTAAGTAGCACAATTCCCAAAACTTCCATAATTAGTGGAAGAGTTATCAGTCTAAATGTGTCGAATTTTCCCGCTCCATCTATAGAGATTGCTTCATAAAGTGTCTTTGGAATGGTCTCAAGCTTTGCAAGGATTACAAGGGCACAAAACGGAACTATTTTCCAACATAGAACCATGGCAACTAGGAATACAAACATCTTTTTATTATTTATCCAGTTTATAGGTTTAGATGCAAGTCCAAGATTTATTATAAGTTTGTTTGCAAATCCATATCCTGGGAAGAAAATAAATTTCCAAATGATTCCGTTTACAATCGGTGGTAGTGCCCAAGGTATGATGGAAATCGCCAAAAGCGCTCCACTTATCTTCGTCTTTTTATTTAGAATTAGGGCGATTACTATGGATATGACAAGCCCAATTATTATAACTGCTATAAGGATCATAAATGAGTTTTTAAATGCATTTATAAATCCCTTGTCGTGAAGAATATCCACATAGTTTTTAATCCCGATAAATTTTTGGTTCTTCGGATCTGTAAGTTTAAAGTAGCTCAAACTATATCTAAATGTTGTAACTATCGGCACGAGAATCGTAAGTAGTACTATTAGTACCGCAGGTAGTATGAGCAGGTATGCGTATTTATTCTTCTTCATATCTAGTCCCATCTTCTTTAAATATATGAATCTTTTCTCTGTCGAAAGAAATATCGAATCTGTCGCCGTTATTTATGTCATCTTTTAAGAATGTGCGCACCGTGAAATTATCTTTTCCTTCTTCAAAGTGAAGGATGCTTTCTGCTCCAAGATTTTCGCAGTACTTAACTTCATACTTAGTTCCGCTTGTGAGATTTATATGTTCCGGTCTAATTCCCACTTGTACATTTAAATTTTCTTTACTCTTAAATGGAATTTTAAAATCAAAGAATTGAAGCTCTCCATCCTTTATCTCTCCTTCAAAGAAGTTCATTCCATTTCCTATGAAGTTCGCCACAAATGTATTGTTAGGCGCATCGAAAAGTTCTTGTGGAGGTCCGCTTTGAATGATCTCTCCCTTATTTAAAAGCACAACCTTTGTCGCCATGGTCATAGCTTCCACTTGGTCGTGGGTTACGTAGATAGTTGTGATCTTTAGTTTTTCGTAGAGTTTCATAATTTCAAATCTCATCTTCTGTCTAAGTTTCGCATCCAGATTTGAAAGAGGCTCATCCATTAGGTATGCCTTTGGACTTCTTATAATCGCCCTCGCAAGAGCAACTCTCTGTTGTTGTCCGCCGGATAATTCCCTTGGATATCTAGTAAGTAAATCTTCGATTGATAAAAGTTCTGCGATTTCCTTTAACTTTTCTTCTATAACTTCTCTTGGAACCTTTTTAAGTTTTAAACTTACGGTTATATTTTCTGAGACGGTCATGTGTGGATAGAGGGCATAGTTTTGAAAAACGAATGCCATATTTCTATCCTTAGGAAGAGAATTAGTAATATTTTCTCCATCCATAAAGATACTTCCACCATCTATATCTATAAGTCCAGCAATAATTCTAAGCAATGTTGACTTACCGCATCCGGAAGGTCCGAGGAACACCACAAAATCTCCATCCTCAATGGATAGATTGAAATCATCTATGACAGCCACGTCTTTTTCGTAGCATTTTCTAATATTTTTAAGTTCTATACTCATACTTCCTCCTTAAATCTATATTAGCAAAACAGTACTTTAAAAACAATAAATCGAGGTTTAAATAATAATTTATTTTAATTATTGCATTCAAATTTTCCCTATGC
>CAMYEJ010000050.1 GCA_947254665.1 uncultured Peptoniphilus sp. | reverse complement strand
TCTTATGCCATTGTAGGTGAAGATAGTGATAAAAAATCTCTATTCAAAGCTGGAGATAAAATAAAGATCAAAGTAAAAAATAGCATTAAAGAAGTCCAAATTATGGGAAAGGTTGAATATAATTTTTCCGATGGATTGAGATATTATCCTATTATCCAGGAAAATCAATTTGATGAGTCTAGCCCTGAGTTAGATTTAGAATATTTTTATTTAAATCCTAATTTGTACAAAGAACTCACAGGCGATAATAGTATAATGTCCTATGGATTTGATGTAGAAGATAGCGAAAAGGAAAATTTTGATAAGTTATTAAAACCTTTTGAAAATGAACCAGGATTTTCCTACGATTCAAGAAATCTTCAGATAAAGTCTTTTAAAGATTTCAAAAATCTTATAGAATTTGTGGGTTATAGTTTATCTATAGTATTATTCTTAATATCTGTGCTTAACTTTATTAACGTTATTGCTACTGAAATATTAAGAAACATGGTGAGCTTATCAATCCTTGAAGCAATTGGAATGACAAAGAAAAATATTAAAAAATATTTGGTGAAAAAGAATTTGATCTATTCTTTATGTGGCTTAGTATTTTCTTTCATCATTATGCTTCTTGTAGATAAATACATCTTGATAGATTTTATGGAACAAACTAAGTGGACTTCATATAAATTTGTAATCATGCCACTTATACTTGTAAACTGTGTAAATATTATAATTGGAATACTATTTACTGGTAGGTTCTATGAAAAACACAGCCAAAACAGTGTTGTGGATAGAATTAGAAATATAGATTAAAAAAAGGCTAGGAGATTCTCTTAGCCTTTTATTTTATAGGTCGTCTTCTATTATCGCTGATTTTGAGTATGCGGTTACTTTTGCTTCGAAGAAGTCGGTCTTTAGTAGGTTTATATCTGCGTATTGTGTTACCCATTTCATGGATTCAACTTCTTTGTCATAGCCTTCATAAAGTGGTTCGAATCCTAAGTTTGTTGCTCTTAGGTTGCCAAGATACTTGATATAATCTTCAACCATCTTGCTAGTTAACCCTTGGATATCGTCGCCGATTACATACTTGCCCCAGGCGATCTCTTCTTCAACTCCGTATTTTAGAAGTGCTCTATACTCTTCTACCTTTTCTTCTGTGAAGAGTTCTGGTTGTTCTTTCTTTAGATCTAGAATTATACTTCTAAATAACCATAGATGTGTGTTTTCGTCTCTGTTTATATATCTGATCTCTTGAACTGTTCCAGGCATCTTTCCGTTTCTTCCAAGATTGTAGAAGAACATAAATCCTGAATAGAAGTAGATTCCTTCTAATATATAGTTGGCGATTAGAGCATGTATTAGGTTGCCCTTGGTCTTGTCGTTTAGAAATCCTGCGTATTGGTCTGTAATATATTTATTTCTTTCTAGCAAGGTCTTGTCATTTATATATTGGTAGAGTATTTCCGTTCTTTCTTCCGGTGAGCAGATGGTGTCAAGAATATATGAATAGGATTGAGAATGGATTGATTCTTGGAATGACTGAATTGAAAGACATAGATTTATTTCGTTTGCTGTAATATATGCTTGTAGGTTTGGAAGTTGTGCAGTTTGGATACTGTCAAGATATATTAGAAATGATAGTATCTTGTCGAAGGCTCTCTTCTCTGCTTCGTCCAAATTTTTGTAATCCAACACGTCCTGAGAAAGATTGATTTCTTCAGGAATCCAGAAATTGTTCATGGCTTGTCTGTACCAGTCACTGGTCCATTTGTACTTAATATTGTTAAAGTCATTTAAGTTTGTGGTATTACCATTTATTATGGTTCTCTTTTGTAGGTCTATATCTCCATTTTCGTTGAAGAGACCTCTTTTTTTAAGTTCTTCCATTTTTCCTCCTTATGCTTGACAAACTTCGCATTCGTCTACTTCTAGGGACTTACTTCTCACATAGTATAGAGATTTTAGTCCTTCTTCCATGGCTTTGATATATAGGTTTAGAATCTGTCTCATGGTAAAGTCACTTGTGATGTAGAGGTTTACAGATTGACCTTGGTCGATGTGGCGTCCCCTTACTCCAGTTGCCTTTATGATTAGAGATTGATCGATTTCGTGGGCTTGTTCATATAGCCAGAAGGTTCTCGTGTTTAGATCTGGTGCAACTCTTGGGATGATCGCTCCCTTCTTTTCTTCTAGGAAGAATCTCTTCATAACAGGGTCAACGGCAGCAGTGGTGCCTGCGATTATAGATGTGGAGCCAGTAGGTGCAACCGCCATAATATATCCGTTTCTCATTCCGTGTTCGTGGATGCTTGCCCTTAGTTCTTCCCATTCTTTGCCGTGGTAACCTCTAAGTTCGAAGTAGTCTCCATTATCCCAGTCGGAACCTTTGAAGTATTCGTAAGCTCCCTTTTCTTTTGCGATTTCGTTTGACGCTTTTACTGCGTAGTAATTTAATTTTTCGTACACTCTATCTGCAAATTCCAAATGTTCTTCTTCATCTGAGAATGCAATTCCTTCTTTTATAAGTGCGTGGTGGTATCCGGAAGTTCCAAGGCCGATTGCCCTGTACTTGCTATTTGTGATCTTTGCGTAAGGAAGTGGATAGTAGTTTAAATCGATTACATTGTCCAGTCCCCTAACTGCTGTGGACACCACGTATTCAACTTCTTTATCGTCTTCTAGGTTTATATTTGAAATTACAAGAGATGCCAAGTTACATACGACAAAATCTCCAGGTTTTGTCTTTGTAACCACCACTGTATCTCCTTCTTCTGTTTCGATTTCTTGGGAAACAGTTTCGACTGCGTTCATGTTTTGCATAATTTCTGTGCATAGGTTAGATGAATAGATCATGCCTTTGTGTTTGTTCGGGTTCATTTTATTTACCGCATCTCTAAAGAATGCAAATGGAGTTCCAGTTTCTGTTAGAGATTTGATAATCAGTCTAACCATATCCTTTACAGAGATTACTCTCTTGGAAATATTTGCGTCATGGACACATTCGTAGTATTTCTTTTCAAATTCGTCGCCGTAGTAATCTTCTAGGCAGTAGCCCTTCTTCACCATGATTTCATGTGGGTCAAACATGTACCAATCAGCGTCTATGTTATTCTTCGCAAGTCTAAAGAATAGATCTGGATAAGAAACTGCTGGGAAGATGTCGTGAGCCTTCATTCTGTCGTCCCCGTTGTTGGTTCTGATTTGTAAAAATTCTGGAAGGTCCTTGTGCCATGCGTCAAGGTACACTGCGCAGGATCCTTGTCTAACTCCCAATTGGTCAACTGCAACGGCAGTGTCGTTTACAAGTCTTAGCCATCTTATAACTCCGCCGGCAACTCCTTTGAAGCCTCTAATGTCTGAACCAGATGCTCTCACCTTTCCAAAGTATAGTCCCATTCCTCCACCGTGTTTAGAAACTTGGGCGAAGTTGTCGATACTTCTGTAGATTCCTTCAAGGGTATCCGGAACTGTGTCGATAAAGCAGGATGAAAGTTGGTAGAATGGTTTACGAGCGTTGTTCATAGTTGGAGTAGCTACAGTTACTTGAAGTTTTGAAAGCACTGTGTAGATACGAGTCGCCCACTCTACCCTGTTCTTTCCTTCTGGAAGTGCAAGGTGCATTGCGATTCCCATGAACATCTCTTGTGGACGTTCCAAAACTTTCATATCGTGGCTACGAATTAAATACCTCTTAGCTAGAAGATCTATGGATGAGTAGGTTAGAAGTTTGTCCCTATCGGTCACGAGTTCCTTTTCCAACTTATCTATATCTTCCTTGGTATAATTTTCAAGGATGTACTTTCCGTAGAGGTTCATCTCCGTAAGATTTTTGATCTTTTCGTAGAAAGTATCGATTCCTTTATAATTTTCTTTTATTTTTAGCTCCAAATCATATCTATAAAATCTAGATGCGATATATTCCCAATCAGGCGCTTCCTTTGTGGTAAGTTCTGATGCGGCTCTAATAAGCATCGCTCTAGAATCTTCTGCACTCATGTCCTTTTTGCAGAAGGAGCTGAATTTGTGGAAGAGGGATTCGATTGGATAGAGATCCCTTGAATAGTCGTTTCTCACATCTCTTATAATTGAAACAAGAGTGTCGTCTTCTAAATATTCGTTGAAGCCGCGGAGCACCTGTCTGTCCTTTGAGTGGGCAGCCCTATATGTGATGTAGGATTTAACTACGTCGATCTCTTTTTCTTCGATGAGTTCAAGCTCTACCAAGTCTTGAATCTGTTCAACTGTTGGAATAGTATCCTTATAGAGATCTTCTACTTTTTCAACGATCTTGTCAGTAATTTTGTCTATATATGAATCCTCAAAGGGTTTCATAATACCGATGTAGGATTTTTTGATGGCTGTAGAGATCTTTTCTCTGTCGAAATCCACAACCCTTCCATCTCTTTTTCTTATATTCATAGTTCACCTTTTTCTAAAATATTCCTACATATAATCTTATCATAAATCATCTTTATATAGATTGATTTATAGTTTTTTTGATAAAAATAATTAATCATGATAGAATTATCTTCAAAATTATGGGGAAATTTTAAAATTTAGCTACATGATGTATAATATATCTGAGGTGGAATATGAAAGATACAATAGCTGCAATATCCACTGCCACCGGTGAAGCTGGCATTGGAATAGTGAGAATGAGTGGTGAAGACTCAGTAAGAATAGCAGACAAAGTATTTCGTCACATAGGACAGAAAAATCTCACTGAGATTAAGAATAGAATGATGAGCTACGGCCATATAATAGATGAAAATAAAAAAATTATAGATGAGGTCTTAATCGTTAAGATGATGGCGCCTAACACATATACGAGAGAGAACATGGTAGAGATCTACACCCACGGCGGAATCATCTCCGTAAGACGTGTGTTAAACCTGCTTCTTGATAATGGAGCGAGAATCGCAGAAGCTGGAGAGTTTACCAAGAGGGCATTCTTAAATGGAAGACTCGACCTCTCTCAAGCAGAAGCTGTAATAGACATCATAAAGGCGAAGACCGATGAGTCCTTTGACCAAAGCATAAAGCAACTGGAAGGTTCTCTAACTGGAATCATCACAGAAATTTCTGACGAAGTTACAAAGATGATGGGAATTATAATCGCAAACATAGACTTCCCTGAAGACGACGTGGAAGAGTACCAATACGAAACCCTTTTAAAGGATGCGAATAAGGTAAAGGAAAATATAAATACTCTAATAGAAGGTTCAAATAGAGGTAGACTTCTTCGGGACGGAATAAACACAGTTATCCTTGGCAAACCAAATGTAGGTAAATCTTCCCTATTAAATGCGATGCTTAGATATGAAAAGGCAATCGTCACAGATATTCCTGGCACAACTAGGGATATAATAGAAGACTATGTAAATTTGGACGGAATACTTCTAAAGATTACGGACACTGCAGGGATAAGAGAAACCGAGGACAAGGTGGAAGCCATAGGAGTTAGCCGTGCGGTTAAGTCCATAGAAGGAGCAGACCTTATAATTGCAATCTTTGACGGAAGCGAAAAGTTCGACGAAAATGACGAAGAAATCTTAAAACTTCTAGAGGGCAAGAAGAGCATAGTCCTTCTTAACAAGGCGGATCTTGAAAGCAAAAACTCAGAAGATGAACTTAAAAATTTCTTTGGAAATAGAGATTATATGGATGTTTCCATAAAGAAAGGAACCATTTTAGATATTGAAAACAAGATAAAAGATATGTTCTTCAGTGGAAATCTAAAGGCAAAGGAAGAATTCTACATCAACAATCTTCGCCACGTAAGAGCCCTAAAAGAAGCGACCAAGTTTATAGATTCAGCCATAGAAGGTCTAGAAACAAGAGAGTTTTTGGACTGCATCGAAGTTGATTTGCGTGGTGCCCTAGATGAGCTTGGAAATATAACCGGAGAAACTACCACAGAAGATATACTGGACAAGGTATTTTCAGAATTTTGTATAGGAAAGTAGGAATAATATAGAAGATGGCAGAAATTAAAAATTATATCGGAGGAGAGTACGATGTCATCGTAGTAGGTGCAGGCCATGCTGGCACAGAATCTGCCCTAGCTGCAGCACGAATGGGAAGAAAAACTCTTCTTCTAACCATGAATTTAGATTCAATAGCAGCCATGAGTTGTAACCCAAATGTCGGCGGAACAGGAAAAGGACACCTAGTTAGAGAAATCGACGCATTGGGCGGCGAAATGGCGAGAAATATAGACAGAACATTTATCCAATCCAGAATGTTAAACCTTTCAAAAGGTCCGGCGGTTCATTCCCTAAGAGCCCAAGCGGACAAGAGAAGGTACCACGATGAAATGAAAAAAGTAATCGAAAAGACCGAGAACCTAGACCTAAGACAGTCAGAAGTAGTAAAAATACTGCTCGAAGATTCAAAAGTCGCAGGCGTATTAACCAAGACTGGTGCAATTTACAAGGCGAAGTCTGTTGTTGTTGCAACGGGCACATATCTACGAGGCAGAGTCTTTATGGGAGAGGTAAATTACAGCTCCGGTCCAGATGGAATGAAACCATCCCTAGATCTTTCAGAATCCCTAAAGGATATGGGACTAGAACTTATTAGAATGAAGACCGGAACCCCAGCGAGGATGCTTCGCTCTACAATAGATTTTTCCAAGATGGAAGTTCAACCAGGAGATGAAAGAGTCGTTCCATTCTCCTTTGACAATATTGACAAGGATATGTCTAAGGATCAGGTGAATTGTTACCTCACCTACACCACAGAAAAATGTCATGAAATCATAAGGGAAAATATAATGAGGTCAGCAATGTACCTTGGAGATATCGAAGGCACAGGACCTAGGTACTGCCCTTCCATCGAAGACAAAGTAATGAGATTCAAAGATAGAACCTCCCACCAAGTATTCATAGAACCGGAAGGACTTAGCACAGACGAGATGTACATCCAAGGAGTGTCCAGTTCCCTACCAGAAGAAGTGCAAATAGATATCTACAAAAATATCCTAGGACTAGAAAATGCAAAGATCATGAGATCAGCATATGCAATCGAGTACGATGCCATAGATGCAACAGTAATCGATAGATCTTTGGAACACATGGATATCTCAGGATTATTCTTCGCAGGACAGATCAATGGATCCTCAGGCTACGAAGAAGCTGCTGCCCAAGGACTAATGGCGGGCATCAACGCAGCGTTAAAAGTAGAAGGAAAAGAACCACTTATCCTTGAAAGATCCGACGCATATATAGGCGTACTAATCGACGACCTTGTAACCAAAGGCACAAGGGAGCCATATAGAATGATGACAGCAAGAGCAGAATATAGACTTACCCTAAGACAGGACAACGCAGACATGAGGCTTACCCAAATGGGATATGACATCGGACTTGTGACGAAAGAAAAATACGATAGATACCTATATAGAAAAGAAAACATAGAAAAAGAATTAGAGAGAATAAAAGAAATAAAGATAAATCCAACAGCGGAAAACAATGAAATACTAGAAAAACTTGGAACTACACCAATAAAGAACACTCAAAGTCTAGAAGAACTAATCCGTAGACCAGAACTTGGTTACGATGCAGTAAAGGAACTGGACCCAGAAAGACCAGAATTAAGGCGAGATATCATAGAACAGGTAGAAATCGAAATCAAGTATAGCGGATATATAAAGAAGCAAAATATTCAAATATCTCAATTTAAAAAACTTGAAAAGAGATACCTGGAAAAAGATCTAAATTACGAAGAAGTACAAGGACTTAGAAACGAAGCGAGAGAAAAATTAACAAAGATTCGACCTGAAAGCATCGGACAAGCTGCGAGAATCACAGGAGTTTCCCCTGCCGATATCAACGTGCTTCTAATATATTTAGAAAGAAAAAGACGTGAGAAAAATGACTAGGCTAGAAGAACTACTAAAAGAATTTGAAATAGAATTTGATGGTGAAAAAAATAACAAACTTCAAAAATATAAAGAAATATTGCTAGAATGGAATAGTTTTATGAACCTAACCGCCATCACAGACGACGAAGAGATCGACGTGAAGCATTTCCTCGACTGTCTCACCATCTTTAAAACTGGAGAGCTTGAAGGGAAAAAATCTGTAATAGACGTGGGCACCGGCGCAGGATTCCCAGGAATCCCAATGGCGATAAAAAATCCAGATCTTGAAGTAACTCTACTTGACTCACTGAACAAAAGGATAAAATTTCTCAATAAGGTCGTAGAAGAAACTGATTTGAAAAACGTCACGACTTACCACGGTAGAGCGGAAGAGTTTGCGAGAAAAAAAGAGTTCAGAGATGCTTTCGACGTGTCAGTATCAAGGGCTGTGGCAAATATGTCAACACTTACGGAATATACCCTGCCCTACGTAAAGCCTGGCGGAGTTATGATTGCAATGAAAGGTTCGGAATATAAAGAAGAGCTAAAAGAAGCAGAAAATTCGATCAAAGTCTTGGGAGGAGAAATTAAAAATGTAATGGAGATTACTCTTCCAGATGGAATCCTACACTCACTAATCGTGGTAGAAAAAGTAAAACCGACCCCGAAGCAATATCCAAGATCTGGCGGCAAACCAAAATCAAAACCTCTGTAAAATTTAAAATAAAAAGAAAAAGACTTCCAAAACGAAGTCTTTTTTTCATGCTCTACGTATAGCATGAATTTAAATCATCAGTGTCATATCTCACCATGTTTATACCCGTTCGACTCGCTACGCTCGTTCAGTGTGACAGTCTTTATAAAATTATATTTAAATGCTCTACGTAGAGCGTAACCCTACCAACTGTAGTCACGCTGAGCGGAAGAGCCGCAGCCTATGAAGTCGAATGTGTCTAACCTCCTCAGAGCAAGTCCTCCCAAAATGAAATTGATCAGATAAATTAAACTAAATGCTATACGTAGAGCATGAAACAAAAATAAAAATAGATGCTCTACGTAAAGCATGGAGTATAAATCATCAATACTTGACCTCACCAAAGTTATACCCATTCGACTCGCTGCGCTCGCTCAGGGTGACTGTCTTCATAATTAAAACTAAATGCTATACGTATAGCATGAAACAAAAATCATCAATACTTGACCTCATCAAGTTTATACCAGTTCGACTCGCTGCGCTCGCTCAGGGTGACTGTCTTCATAATTAAAACTAAATGCT
>CAMYEJ010000049.1 GCA_947254665.1 uncultured Peptoniphilus sp. | reverse complement strand
ACCTGGGCATCTCCATTTTTAGTAATCAAAATATTGGAGTTGAACTTGTCGATCTCGGAATTTGTCTTTCCATAAACATTTATATTAAAAATCAACAAAAATATAACAAATAAATTTGCGATTAATCTTTTTTTCATAGTATCACCAACTTAATTATATCAAATAATTGACTCTTCTGGGGGAAGTTGTAAAATTATATTATGATAAAATTAACATATAGGGTAAAATACTAGGTAAGGTTAAGAAAATTGAGAAAAGGGTGATAAAAATGTATGATATTTTGATACTAGGAGCTGGTCCTGCAGGACTTACTGCAGGTCTATATGCATCCCGTGCAAAATTAAAAGCGGGGATAATTGAAAAATCTATTGAAGGCGGACAGATATCCGGCACTAGCTCCGTTGAAAATTATCCTGGTATAATCGAAATCTCTGGCATGGATTTAGGATTAAACATGAGGGAGCAAGCGGAAAATTTCGGCTGTGAATTTATAAATGACGAAGTATTATCCGTAGAACTAGATGGAAATGAAAAGAAAGTAAAAGGAAAGTATGGAGAATACGAAGCTAGATCTATAATCATAACCACTGGAGCAAGCCACAGAAAGATTGGAGTTGAAGGTGAGTGTGAGTTCACAGGCAGAGGAGTTAGCTACTGTGCAACTTGTGACGCAGCCTTCTACGAAGATTTAGATGTGTATGTAGTCGGTGGTGGAGACAGTGCCGTTGAAGAAGCGCTCTTTATAACTAAATTTGCAAAGACTGTAACCATCATCCACAGAAGAGATAGCCTAAGAGCTTCTAAAACTTTGCAAGAACAAGCATTTAATAATGACAAGATAAAATTCATCTGGGACAGTGAAGTTATAAAGATTGAAGGAGAAAATATAGTTGAGTCACTTACTTTGAAAAATACCAAGACTGGTGAAATCACAAAGATTGAAAGCGAAGAACCATTTGGAATATTCGTGTTCATAGGACTTGTACCAACAACGAAACTTTTCGAATCACAACTATCCCTTGAAGATGGATACATCCTAGCGGACGAAGATATGAAGACTAGCATAGACGGAGTATACGCTGCAGGAGATGTGAGAAAGAAAAAGGTAAGACAGGTTGCAACCGCTGTGGGAGACGGATGTATAGCAGCCATTAGCGCAGAAAAATATTTAAATGAATTAGACGGGACACTTTATGAAGGTTTTAAAAAGTAATATAAAAGACGTAGCACTAATCTTAGAAGGCGGTGGCATGAGAAATTCATACTCCGCCGGAATTTTGAATGTACTACTTGAAAAAGAAATATATTTTAACTATGTAATCGGCATCTCTGCTGGTTCAGTACACGGAGTTAACTACCTATTAAGGGATGAAGAAAGAATAAAGAGAAACTTTGTAGACGTGGTTAGAGATGAAAATGTTGGAGGGGTAAGCTCTCTAATAAAGGGCAAAGGCTACTTCAATTCAGAATATCTCTACACAGAGTATGAACCTATGAAGGAAAAGAGAGACGTGTACCATAGATTTTATGAAAATGAAGCACAGCTAACCATCGGCGCATTTGATGTGGACAAGGCAGAAATGAAGTACTTCACCAAGGACGACATGAAGACGGTGGAAGATATCAAGCTTATGACGAGAGCATCATGCTCACTTCCAATCCTTATGAAAGAAACTGTGATCGATGGAGCAACCTACTATGACGGCGGAGTTGGAAGAGGAATTCCAATTAGAAAAGCAATTGAAGATGGATACGAAAAATTCTTCGTAGTACTCACTAGACCACAAGGATATAGAAAGACTGCGCCAGCCAAGGGACTATTAACTAAGAGTGCATTAAAAGATAAACCAAAACTTATAGATGCTTTATTAACAAGGCACCTAAGGTACAACGAAGACTTGGAACTACTTGAAATGTTGAAGGCGGAAGGCAAAGCCTACATAGTCTATGCAGAAAACCAAGCAGTAGAAAACACTGAAATGGATCTGCACAAACTACAAAATAATTACGAACAAGGATACTTCCAAGGATTAAAACAATATAAAGAGTACCTAGAATTTTTAGGACTTTGAGAAAAATAGGAACAATTACACATTTCGTGATATAATACTAAAAGAATAATTAAGGAGTGATTAGATGAATAGAGTAAGAGTCCGTTTCGCACCGAGCCCAACGGGATTTTTGCACATAGGTGGACTAAGAACAGCCCTATATAATTATCTATACGCAAAGAAAAATGGTGGAGACTTCATACTTAGAATAGAAGATACAGACAGAACCAGGTACGTAGAAGGCGCAATCGAAAACCTTATCCATGCCCTCGACTGGTCAGGAGTCCATGTGGACGAAGGAGTAGTCCTAGACGAAAATGGAAACATCACAGAAAAGGGAGACTGCGGTCCATATATCCAATCAAAAAGATTAGACATTTACAAAAAATACGTAGACGAATTAATCGAAAAAGGCTACGCATACTACTGTTTCTGTAGCGTAGAAAGACTAGAAGCCCTAAGAGAAGAACAAAGAATCAAGGGCAAAGTGCCAAAGTACGACGGACTTTGCAGATCCGTAAGCATAGAAGAAGCGAAGAAGAGAATCGCAGCAGGAGAAGAATACGTAGTAAGATTAAAACTACCACACGACAGAAATATCAGATTCCACGACCTAGTACGTGGGGACGTAGTAATAAACTCAGACGAAATAGATGACCAAGTACTTATGAAGTCAGATGGATTCCCAACCTACCACATGGCGGTAGTAGTAGACGACCATCTAATGGGCATCACCCACATCGTACGTGGAGAAGAATGGCTATCCTCAACACCAAAGCACGTATATCTTTACGAAGCATTGGGCTGGGACGTACCAGAATTTGTTCACCTACCAACCGTACTAAATAAAGACCACAAAAAACTATCCAAGAGACAAGGAGACGTATCAGTAGAAGACTTCAGAGGTAAGGGATACCTACCAGAAGGACTTATAAACTACCTAGCACTAGTAGGATGGTCACCAGATGGAGAAGAAGAAATCCTATCCATGGATGAACTAATAGAACAATTCTCCTTTGAAAAAGTAGTTAAGAGCGGCGGAGTATTCGACGTAGACAAACTAAACTGGGTAAACGCCCACTACATGAAATCCTACGACCTAGATAAAATCGTAGAACTATCAATCCCATTCGTAGTAGAAAAAGGACTAATGACAGAAGAAGAAATAAGAGCTAACTACGACTGGTACAAAAAACTAGTAGAAATAGTAAGAGACGGCGCCTCAAAATTAGATGAAATTCCAGACTTAATCTCATTTATGTTTGGAGAAGTAAAAATCGATGAAGAAAGCGCAAAAGAACAAATAGAACTAGAACACGTACCACAACTACTAGATGCATTCCTAGAAGAACTAGAAAAAGTAGAAGAAGTGGACGAAGAATTCGCAGGATCAATAATGAAGACGATCCAAAAGAAGACAGGTATAAAGGGCAAGAATCTATTCATGCCAGTAAGAGTAGCCATAAGTAGCACAGTACACGGCCCGGATTTAAAATCCATCATCTACCTACTAGGCAAAGAAAAATTGGTAGAAAGATTAAACGCAGCAAAAAAATATACCAAGTAAAAATAATATAATTAAGACTTAAACGGCACCTAGGTGTCGTTTTTTGCTAGGAAATCTCCCAACTGCAGTCACCCTGAGCGAACGTAGTGAGTCGAACGGGTATAACAATGGTGAGGTCTACTCCCCACCAACTAGTCATCCTGAGCGGCAGTCGTGTTCAGCAAGTCAGCCTTCGCAATGCTCGCTTTCTTTGGAACTATGCACGAGACCTAGAGCGAAATCAAAGATTTCGGCTAGGGCTTCGAACGGGTATAGTATCTGAAGATCTAGTCTATGCAAATGAATCATCCCAAAAATAAAAGCCCAAAGTCGATTCCGATTACAGAAACTCAAAAATTCTAAGTCACGTCGACCTACAAATTCGCAACTCGCTGCGCTCAAACAGTGCGATTTGCAGCCGGTCTCCTTAGGCTTGAATTTTACAAGTTTCTTCCAGACGGAATCTCCTTTTGGGCATTTTATTTTATAAAGGTGGTTTCTTTATAAAAAATGAAACAAATATTTGAACTGTGTAGCGGAAGCATCTTGCTTCCACAGCCGAAGGCTACAATGAACCTTCCAACTGCAGTCCTTTGCAAGTGAACTCATCCAAACATAACCCCACCAGGGTTATACCCATTCGACTACGGGTGTCGGTAAACCTCCACCCTACGCTCAGGGTGACTGTGTTCCTTAGGTTCTTCCTTTATATAACGTCAGTAAGTGGTCGATATCCTGAGCGAACGTAGTGAGTCGAACGGGTATAACCTCAGACGATCAAGTCTAGGCAAATGAATCCTTACAAAATAAAATTAAAAATCTATAAAAAACAAAAAAATTTTTAAAAAACATGTTTAAATTTATTGCGACAGGGTATTAATATACTACCAAGAAATTGGGTGGCACTCATCCTATTGATAACAGAAATTTAATTTCAACAGAATTTTAAATTCATAAGGCCATTTGCAATAGGAAATCACGACTTGAGATGTCAAGCGGGTTTTATGTAATCCATGCAAATGTTCATATACAATCAATAGTGAGATTACAGCTAATAGAAAGCTTAGAGGACACCTTGGTTACAAGTTACAGATGTAAAAAAGTTTGAGCAGTTAAAAACCTAAGTTGTCTGGCAGAAAGATAAAAATTAAACTCATCGCAAAATTTATTTAAAAAATAAATTTAATTTACAAATTGAAAAGAGGAAAACAGTGAAAGAACCTAAAATAGAACGGATGGGTGCCTATTAAAAGGAACAGAAATTTATTTATAAAATCTGTTCCTTTTTTATGCGATTTTTTAAACGCAAACCTTAAGAAATGGTTGTCATTTAAAGTGCTTTTGTTATAATTTTATATAAGAAGAAATATAAAATTTGAACGTGAGGAGGATTATTTTGAAAAGATTAACGGCTATTATACTTACAGTTATGATATTATTGTCATCATTTACACCTGTAAGTGCTACAGAAAATCCTACTACTGAAAACAAGAAGATTAAATGGCTCTTAGAAAACAATTTCATAGTGGGAAGAGGACAGACGAAAGATTTAAAACTAGAAGAAACCATAACTAGAGCAGAGTTTACGAGAATAGTTCTAGCCTCTAAGGGCGAAGAAAATCTTGCGAGAGAAGCTTCAAACTTGAAGTCTGACTTCAAAGATGTTCCAGATTCTCACTGGGCAGAAAAATTCATCGCTTACGCCAAAGAAAAGGGATATATTAGCGGTTATCCTGATGGAAATTTCATACCGGAAGGCAAGATTACATACGAAGAAATTATTTCTATCTTGGCGAGAATCCATCCACAATATAAAAAAATCGAAGCAAATTCTACAAACTGGGCAGAAGGTTTTATAAAATTTGCAAAGGATAATGGAATCCTCGATGATATAAATATCGTTGGCAGCTACAAAAGTCCAGCTATCAGAGAAAAAACTTTTGAAATGGCATATAATTTTATAATAATTGCGGATAAGACCACTAAATCTGGAGAAAATTCTAAAACAAGGGAAACAAAAGAAGTAAAAGAAACTAAAAAAGAAAATTCCATCGGAAATGGATTCTATCCTTATTGGATTGACTATGGATTTAGAACAAGTTCAGAAGAAAAGCCAGAGGTAAAACCAAGTCCGGATAAACCAGTTAAACCTGGCACAGAAAATCCGGTAGAACCAGGTACAGAGCCAGAAACACCAAAAGAATTCGACAAAGCTAATATAAAATCAATAACAGTTAAAACCCAACCAACAAAATTAGTCTATATCGAAGGAGATAAACTAGACTTAACAGGATTAGAAGTAAAATTAACAGATAATCAAAATCTAGAAGAAGAAATAGGATTATCAGAGTTTAATGCTTATGGAATTACCACAGACCCAGCAAATGGAGATGTACTAAAGACTGATCATAATAACACAAAAATAAAAATAAAACTGAATGGTGAAGAAAAAACAGGAACTAATCTATTAACAGTAAAAGCAAAAGAATTAGTAAAAATAAGTATAGATCTTAATACAACAGTTCCAAATGGATATACAAGAATAACATTTGATGCAGGAGAAGGCAACACAATAGACGGAACAAACAGATTTAAAGTTATAGATGTATTAACAGGAACAGCATGGAATAACGCAAAATTTACAGAACAAATTCCAAATTCAGCAGTGCCAACAGATAAAACCAAAGAATTCAAAGGCTGGAATCCAGAAATACCAACAACAGGTAACGTAGAAACAAAGACATTCACAGCTGAATACAAATCTAAAGCAAAATTCATAGAAGTAACCGATCTAGAAAGTCAAGCACCAGAAGGATATGAGAGACTAACATTCGACGCAACAGCAGCTGGTAAGATAGATAACGCACAAGTAAAAGCATTAGACGTACTAAAAGGAACAACATACGATGACGCTGAACTAAAAGCAAAGATTAAAGAAATCGTAGCAGTGCCAACAGATAAAACCAAAGAATTTAAAGGTTGGAATCCAGAAATACCAACAACAGGTAACGTAGAAACAAACGAATTCACAGCAGAGTACAAATCAAAAGCGAAATTCATAGAAGTAACAGACACAGAAAGTCAAGCACCAGAAGGATATGAGAGACTAACATTCGACGCAACAGCAGCTGGTAAGATAGATAACGCACAAGTAAAAGCATTAGACGTACTAAAAGGAACAACATACGATGACGCTGAACTAAAAGCAAAGATTAAAGAAATCGTAGCATTCCCAACAGATAAAAACAAAGAATTCAAAGGCTGGGATCCAGAAATACCAACAGGCACAGAAGCGGTTGCAACAAAAACATATAAAGCAGAGTACAAAGAAAAAGTCTTTGATAAAAACAATATAACTAAGATAGAAGTTATAGCTCCCCCTACAAAACTAACCTATGTAGCTGAAGAATTATTAAATCTCGATGGTCTTAAAATAAAATTAACAGACAACCAAAACATAACAAAAGACGTAGTATTTGCAGATTTTGGAACATATAACATCACAACAGACCCTACAAAAGAAACAAAACTTACAATTAGTGAAAATGGGAAATCAATAGTAATCTCAAGAGGAAATACAGAAGTAATTACTGGCAATATTTCTCTTAAACTAAAGGTTATTTCAAAAGCAGATTTTGATAAAGAAAAGAAAATAAAGAAAAGTATCAAAGATTCACTTGTAGAAGTTTACAAGAACTTAGGGGATTTAAAGCTTGGAATAGACAATCTACAAAACAAATACTATCTTCTATTTACAAAGGATGCAAATGAGACAACTTATGACAAAAAGAATCTAAAAACTTCTATTATTGCAACTATTAAAAATAACAACATTAAAAGTTACACAATTGGAGAAACAAAAAGAGATCTCACAAAATCAGACGATGAAATCTTAGGATTTTTAAGAGAAGACATCCTTAAATTAGCAGAGCTAGAGGGAAATCCAAACGCAACTGATGTGCAAATCTTAGAAAAATTAAAAACAACGAAGCCAAGAATAAAGATTAAATTAGAATTTGGAGATGAAAATATTAGTCTTGATTACGAGATAATCTTCTTAACCCAAATGGCAGAGGAAAAATTAAATCAAATAGAAGCAGATTTCGCAAAGAATATGAAGGACACTTCTAAAATTGTGGATAATGAAAATAAGGGATATAGAGTGTCCTATAACAATAAGTATTATTTAGTAGAACATAAAAATGCAATTAGAGATTATGGTATAGTTCTTCTCGCAAATGACCACAGGTATGACATAGTTCTTACCAATTTCCTAACTGGGGAAAAGCTTGGGGAATCTAAATCATTAAAAGAATTGAAAAGTTTTATGGTTCACACAATAAGGAGGAATCTTGATATCGATAATAGAGGTATCATGGATAGTATGGAGCTACAAACCTTGCTAGGTGGTGGCAATTATAGAGAAATTACAGAATCCTATCATGAAACTTTCAGAGGATCAAATAACAGTGGATCAATAGTTGGAGAGAATTTAGAAAATAGTAATATTTCTTTGGAATATTTCTATGCTGATGAAGTAAGTGGAACAGGAGGCATAATAACAAGGGTCATACGTTATGAACATTACTAAAAACAAAGAAGACGGGGAACCGTCTTTTTCTTTGCAATAATTGACCATTGTAGGTTGTATCCGTCATTTTCGATACGGTTTGACCCTCGACTGTGGACATTAATAAAGGGAAGGACTTAAGGAATACAGTCACCCTGAGCGAAGGGTGGAGGTTTACCGACACCCGTAGTCGAACGGGTATAACCATGGAGGGGGTATGCTTTGATGATTTCACTTGCCAAGACTTTACCTTCGGAGGTTATACCCGTTCGAAGCCCTAGCCGAAATCTTTGATTTCGCAGCAGGTCTCGTGCAAAGAGTTCCAAAGAAAGCGAGCTTTGCGAAGGCTGATTTGTAGAACTCGACTGCCGACTTCAAAGGCTACCGCCTTTTCCGCTCAGGGTGACATGTGGCGGGGTGTGGACCTCACGAAATTTAGTAAAATCAATGGAGTTTAAATGTGTAGAGCCTTCGGCTGTGGAACCTGGAAGGTTCCGCTACAAAAACAAATCAGAATTTACACTTTCGTACGGCTTCGCCTGATTATATTTATCCTATGCAAAATTAAAAGCCTCTCTACAGAAAAAGCACAATAAAAATTTCGTGAATATAATTTTTAAACTTTGCTACGACCAACCTATGCAACTTCTGTGATTTTCCATGAGGCGTTAAAAAATTTGGGTGTCTGAGCGTAGCGAGTTCCCAAATTTTAGCCGAAATGTGAAAATCACTTCCCTGATAATGCGAGGTGGGTAGAGGGAGCTCGAGGGAGAAGGGAGGAAACTGCGAGTCTCGTTCGCAAAACCGTAGGTTTTGTCGACGAGACGTTAATTTCCGCCCTCTCCCTCGTAAAAGAAAATTGGAAGGAAAAAGAATGTGTTTTGGTAATGCAAAAGATATTTATTTATCTTTGTTATTATTTTTGAAATTATTTCACTTGCCAAGACTTGACCTTTGGAGGTTATACCCGTTCGACTCACTACGTTCGCTCAGGGTGACCATAGTTTGGAAGGT
>CAMYEJ010000048.1 GCA_947254665.1 uncultured Peptoniphilus sp. | reverse complement strand
ATTTAATATCGGTGCTTAAAATGATATTTGAATTTATCCAAAATAATATATTTAAAATGAATTGGCTTTACAATCTAACAGGTAAAGTATTAAAACTAATTCCATTTGATTTAAATATTAAACTTAGTGAGGCAATCCATTTTTTTATCTATGATGTTTTAAAGATATTTATACTGTTAAGCGTGCTTATCTTTATCGTTTCATATATACAGAGCTTCTTCCCACCAGAGAGAAGCAAGAAGATTATGTCGAAATTTAAAGGAATTTCCGCAAATATTATAGCTGCACTACTGGGCACTGTGACACCTTTTTGTTCTTGCTCATCGATTCCACTCTTTATTGGCTTTACAAGCGCAGGACTTCCTATTGGCGTTACATTTTCGTTCTTAATTTCTTCTCCAATGGTTGATATTGGAAGTCTTATTCTTCTTATGAGCATATTTGGAGCAAAAATCGCTGTCGTTTACGTTTTGCTTGGGCTTGTCATAGCTGTAGTTGGCGGAAAGATTATAGAAAGTGCTAAGATGGAGCGTGAGATTGAAGAATTTATTTTAAATGCCAATGTAGGAGATGTTTACCAATCGGTACTTACCATAGAGGATAGAATTAATTTTTCTAAAGATCAAGTGGTGTCCACATTTAAAAAGGTATATCCATATGTACTAGTAGGTGTCGGAATAGGAGCAATCATCCACAACTGGATTCCAAATGATTTTATAGAAAAAATACTGGGTGAGAATAATAACTTTGGCGTAATAATTGCAACTCTTGTCGGTGCACCAATGTATGCAGATATCTTTGGTACTATACCGGTTGCGGAAGCCCTCTTTGCAAAGGGAGCTCTACTTGGAACTGTTTTAAGTTTTATGATGGCTGTGACCACACTCTCCTTGCCATCTTTGATTATGTTAAGAAGAGCAATAAAGCCAAGATTGTTAAGACTTTTTATAATAATATGCGTAAGTGGAATTATATTGGTTGGGTATTTTTTCAATATATTTAGCTATTTATTAGTATAAATAAAAAAGGAGGAATTATGAAAAAAGAATTATATGTACTTACAGGGTTTTTGGGTTCAGGAAAGACTACTTTTCTTTTAAATCTTTTAGAAAATCTCCCAGATAAAAAGATAGGAATAATTCAAAATGAATTTGGAAAAATAAATGTAGATGGAGAGATAATAGAAAGAGACGGAATCAAGATGACGGAAATCAGCAGAGGCTCCATATTTTGCTCATGTTTAAAACTATCTTTTGTAGAATCTCTTGCTGAAATGGGAAAGATGGATCTAGACTATGTATTCGTTGAAAGTTCAGGACTTGCAGATCCTTCCAATATAGAAGAAATCCTTGAAGCTGTGAAGGTACTAGCAGGTGATGTCTATGAATTTAAGGCTGCAATATGCCTTATAGATGCAGTTAACTTTATAAATCAAATCGAAGAAGAAGAGACTGTCTATCGCCAACTCGTCCACTGTCATATGGCAATAGTAAATAAGATAGATCTTGTAGATGAAAACCAAATTCATAAGATAAATGAAAAGATTAAAGAAATAAATCCCAACTGTCTAATAAAGTATGGAAAAGAAGGAAATATAGGACTAGATTTTCTAAATACAGATCTAAAATCTTTAAATAAAATAGAAAGTGAAGATTCTTTAAATACAGTTGACAATAAGCCTAAGACCATTTCCTTGCAAACAGAAGAAATTCTTACAAGAAAAGAGCTAAATGAGTTTTTAGAAAAAGTACTTCCGGACTGTTATAGAATAAAGGGATTTTTTCATCTAGAAGAAGGATGGGTTCAAGTAGATGTGGTTGAAAAGTTAATCGATTACAAACCCCATGGTGAAAGGGAAAACTCAGAGCTCGTGTTTCTTTCAAAGGTAGGTCCAAAGGTCATAAGAATCATAGATACAAATTGGAAAGAAATAGTAAATAAACCTATGAAGCTTAAGAATTGAGGTGGAAGATGATAATAAAAGTGATTGGAGAAGGTTGCAAAGATTGCGATAAGCTCTATGAAAATGTGACAGAAGCGGTAAATGAATTAAATCTCAATGCAAAAGTAGAAAAAGTTGAAGATTTAATAGGTATAGTAAAACTCGGAGTGATGACATCTCCATCTGTAATGGTGGATGGTAAGCTTGTGGTGAGCGGAAATGTTGCAAGTGTAAAGAATCTAGTTAAGATTTTAAAAAAAGAAATTTGACAAAATATTTGTAAAATAAATAAAATAGAGAAAATCCCTATGACTAGGGATTTTTTGTATTTTTGGTTAAATTTATTCTGGATTTTATTTTAAAAACTATTTTTTTAAAATCTTTTTGATGCTTTCTTCATCCAGATTTTCGATTACATTTACCGCAAGATCAACTGTTGCTTCTAAATCATTTAGGTCTGCGAAATTGTAGTGGCTGTGGACGAATCTGGATGGTATTCCTAAGACAAGTACTGGCACGCCTTCTCCACTTAGGTGAATTGCTCCAGCGTTGGTGCTGCCGGCGCGGCGAACTGCTGATTGGTACTTAATATTATTTTTATCTGCGATTTCTTTTGCAAATTTAATGTATTCGAAACTGCTGATGTAGGACTGATCCATGTGGCGAATTTGAGTGCCGCCGCCGAGAGCTCCTTGGGCAATTCCTTCTGGGAAGTATCTGTCGTCTGCAGGGGAACCTTCGAATAAAATTGCAAGGTCTGGCTTAACCTTTGCGCTGGTAATCTTTGCACCACGCATACCCACTTCTTCTTGGGCAGCAAAACCTCCTACTACATTGACATTTAAATTTTTAGAATCTTTAATTCTTTTTAAAGTTTCGATGATTGAGCAGCAGCCAAGCCTGTTGTCAAAAGCTTTGCCCCTTATTAAATTTTTCCTTTCATCGTATCTAAAATCAACCAGTGGAGCCACAGGAGCACCCACATCTATTCCAAAATCTTCTATAACTTCTCTTCGAGATTTCGCACCGATGTCTATAAACATGGAATCAATTGAAAGAGGGCGCTTTCTTTCTTCTTCGCTCATAAAATGTGGTGGAGTGGATCCGGTGATGCCTTCTACGATTTCGCCGTGAATATTTTTAATTCCAACTAGATGGGCAGGAATATTTGTAGCTACCCAGCCTCCAAGTGGAACGAACATAAGTGTTCCGTTATCTAGGATACTTTGCACCATGAAGCCGACCTCATCTGTGTGAGCGTCGAGTAAAACTGTGTAAGGTTTGTCAGAATTATTTTTAATTCTTGCAAAGAGATTGTTCATAGAGTCGGTTTCGATAGAAAAATCTTTTAAATTATTTTTTATAACATCTAGCACATCTTCTTCAAATCCTGATGGACCAAATGCGGTGGTAATACTTTCTATTAAATTGATATCAGTCATAGTTCCTCCTTGTTTATGTTTATTTAAATTTATTATAACACTTTGTGGAAGGTTAGAAATGAGATGATTTTGAATTTGATTATTAATTACGGGCTAGGAAGTTAGGATTTTATTTTAAATGCTATGCGTATAGCATTTAAAATAAATTAGTTAAGTTTGACCAGAATAAGTTTATGAACCAAAAAACATATTCCCTGCAGAGCCTTCGGCTGTGGAACCTGGAAGGTTCCGCTACGGGGTGTGATTATTATTTGTGATGTTTCACGGCTACGCCTGAAGAAAAATAATTTAGTATCAAGTTTAATGGAAGCAGATTACTTCCTCTACAAATTTCTATTAAACCATTTTTTGTTTTACGCTGTGCATGAGTTAAACCAATTTAAAAGTAAATGCTATACGTATAGCATCAAATTTATTCTTTCAAATTAATATAACTTTGCCGAAAATTTAATTTATATTATTACAGTATATTTATATAAATTTACGGGTATTAAATTAATACGAATATCTATTCGAGTAAATGGGAGGAAAAATATGGACAGAAATGTATTGATTGGCGGGGCTGCCGGCCAAGGTATGGACACTGTAGCAAACCTTTTCAACAAGATTCTACAAAGAAGTGGATACTATGTATACACCACTTCTGATCACAGATCTCGTGTCAGAGCTTTTAATCTTGCTGACAAGTATCAAATCCCTGTGATTTTAATGTCTGATAAGGAACTTGCCGACACCAAAATAAGCACTGCTCCTTTTGATTTTAGTAAGATTGAAATCAATAGATATCTAGCGGATCCTAATGATTATGAACCAGGCACTTACAATAGATATGAAATTACAGAATCTGGTGTGAGTCCAAGACTTATTCCTACCCGTGCCAATGGAAACATGGTCATGGTGGACTCCGATGAACACGATGAATTCGGAAGAACTAGCGAAGATGCTCAAAACAGAATAGCTCAAGTGGACAAGAGACACAGAAAATTCGAAGGAATTATCGCCGACGAAGAAGAACCTTTGGAAATTGGAGTGGATGACTTCGACACCTTGGTAGTTTGCTGGGGATCAACCTATGGAGTCGTAAAAGAATCTATCGACTTTCTAAATGAAAAAGGCCACAAGATAAAGGGACTTGTCTTTGGAGATGTGTTCCCACTACCACTTAAGAAGTTTAAAAAATTCCACGCCATGGCGAAAAATTATATAGTTGTAGAAATGAATAGAGATGGACAATTCGAAGGGCTTATCCGCCAAGAAGCGCTAGTTGCCTCAGATCATCTCATTACCAAGTACGATGGAAGACCGTTCTACCTTGAAGAATTAGTTGAAAGATTAGAGGAAGTGCTATGAAAAATTTTGAATTTAATATAACTGAAGAAACTCAATGGTGCCCTGGTTGTGGTAACCCAAGCATCAGACTCGCTCTAAAGAATGCCCTCGACGAACTCGGACTAGGTATGGACGATGTAATTATGTCTGCTGGTATCGGTCAAGCAGGAAAGATGCCACAGTACATCGACCTTCATGCCTTTGCGGGACTACACGGAAGGAGTCTTCCTGTTGCAACAGCTATAAAACTTGCAAACCACAAGGCTGTTGTAATCGCTGAAGGGGGAGACGGTGACGGATATGGAGAAGGTGGAAACCACTTGATCCACGCCATAAGAAGAAATACAAATATCACCCAAATCGTTCATAACAACCAAGTTTATGGACTTACAAAAGGACAGGCATCACCTACAACGGGACATGGTCAAGTCCAAACTTTTGCTCAAGATGGAGCTAGAAGCAAGATGATGAAACCACTAGCCCTTGCTCTTACATTGGGAGCAGGATTTGTAGCGAGAGGATTCTCTGGAGATGTAAAACAACTTACAGAAATAATAAAAGAAGCCATAGAATTTAAAGGATACGCTCTTGTAGATGTGCTTCAACCATGTATTACCTGGAACAAGGTAAACACCTTTAAATGGTACAAGGAAAGAGTTAAACCACTTGGAGCTGACTACGACAACACAAACTTCGACCTTGCAATGGAAAAGGCGATGATGTGGGGAGATGAAATTCCTACAGGAGTTCTATACAAAGTAGAAAGCACCACCTATGAAGATCAATTTGGATTCTTAAAAAATGGCGAACCTATGATAGACAGAGTTCTAAATCCAATGGACGCGAAAAAAGTAATGGATAGAATGAAATAGAAAAAATTTAGAAAAGGCTTTTGCAATGCAAAGGTCTTTTTTTATGTAAAATTCTAAATTAAATTATAATTTGTTTCATAAAATGAAAAATAAAAGGTTTTTTGGTATACTTGTCTTAGGAGGGTACAAATGCAAAGATCAATAGAATATATTACGAAACTTACATCCATTCCATCACCAACAGGCTTTACAAAAGATGTGATGGATTATATTATGTCAGAACTTAAATCCATGGGCTTAGAGCCACACAAGACTCCAAAGGGAAATGTAATGGTTACCCTTAAGGGAGAAACAGAAGGCAAGGAAAGATTAGTAACTGCCCATTGTGACACTCTTGGAGCAATGGTTAAGAAGATTTTGCCATCAGGTAGAATCATGTTTGATTTAATCGGCGGATTTACTTACAACTCAATCGAAAATGACAATGTCATAATCCACACCAGATCAGGCAAAAAAATCACAGGAACCATTCTTTTAAACCATAGCTCTGTACACGTTTATCGTGACGCAGGAACCCTTGATAGAAACCAAGATAATATGGCTGTGCGTATAGATGAAGTTACAAAATCTGAAGAAGACACTAGAAAACTCGGAATCGAAGTGGGAGATTTCATTTCCTTCGATCCTAAGACCATCGTAACTGAAAGTGGATTTATAAAGAGCCGTCATTTAGATGATAAGGCTTCTGCAGGAATCATACTATCCATACTTAAAAAATATACAGAAGAAAAAATCGCTCCAAAGGTGACAACCCACTTCGCATTCTCTTGCTATGAAGAAATCGGACACGGAATGAACTCAAACATTCCTGAAAATGTAGTGGAATACATGGCAGTTGACATGGGAGCAATCGGAGAAAATCTAAGTACCGATGAATATGTGGTTTCCATCTGTGTTAAAGACTCATCAGGACCATACAACTACGAACTAAGACACCACCTAATCGACCTATGCGAAGAAAATAAAATTCCATACGCTGTGGACATATATCCATACTATGGATCAGACGCATCAGGAGCACTAACTGCAGGATATGACATCAAACACGGGCTATTCGGAGCAGGAATCGAATCATCCCACGCTTACGAAAGAACACATGAAAAGGCAGTAGAAGCAACATTTAACCTACTAGATAAATACCTAAGATCTGATCTTGTAGATTAATCTGTTGCAATAAAAAAATTTTCATGGTAGAATATTACAAAATGAATATAGACGTTGAAGAGGAGTAGTAGCAAGGACTATTTGCAAAGAGAATCTGCGCATTGGTGAGAGCAGAAGAAACAAGCTTGTGAATCCACCTTGGAGTTTAGTATTACAAGTGGACATTTTATGTCAACTAGGGTGGCAACGCGGTAATAACCGTCCCTTATTGGGACGGATTTTTTTATTTTAAGGAGAGAATATGTTAGATATCAAATTTGTAAGGGAAAATCCTGAAATAGTAAAAGAAAACATAAAGAAGAAATTTCAAGATGAAAAACTTGCTTTAGTAGATGAAGTATTAGAAATGGATGTTGAATTTAGAGCAAAGAAGACTCGCGGCGACGAACTACGTGGCAAGAGAAACGCTCTATCCAAGACCATCGGTGGTCACATGGCTAAGAAAGAATTCGAAGAAGCTGAAAAAGTAAAATCAGAAGTTGCACATATAAATGACGAACTAGAACATCTAGAAGAAGATGAAAAAGAACTAGAAAAGAAGATCAGAGAAATCATGCTAGTAATTCCACAAATCATGGCAGACGACGTTCCAATAGGCAAGGACGACTCAGAAAATGTGGAACTAGAAAGATTCGGCGAACCAGTAGTACCAGACTTCGAAATACCATACCACGTAGATATAATGGAAAGCTTCGATGGAATAGATTTAGATGCAGCTAGAAAGACATCAGGAGCAGGATTCTACTACCTAAAAGGAGATATAGCAAGGCTACACTCAGCAATCCTAGCATATGCGAGAGACTTCATGATAGATAGAGGATTTACTTACTTCATACCACCATTTATGATTCGTTCCGAAGTAGTAACAGGAGTAATGTCCTTTGCTGAAATGGAAAATATGATGTACAAAATCGAAGGGGAAGACCTATACCTAATAGGAACATCAGAACACTCAATGATCGGTAGATTTATAGACACCATCACACCAGAAGAAGACATGCCACTTACCCTTACATCATACTCACCATGCTTCAGAAAAGAAGTAGGAGCACACGGAATCGAAGAAAGAGGAGTATATAGAATACATCAATTCGAAAAACAAGAAATGGTAGTAATCTGCAAACCAGAAGATTCAATGATGTGGTACGAAAGACTTTGGAACAACTCAGTAGATCTATTTAGATCCCTAGAAATTCCAGTAAGAACACTAGAATGCTGTTCAGGAGACCTAGCAGACCTAAAAGTAAAATCACTAGACATAGAAGCATGGTCACCAAGACAACAAAAATACTTCGAAGTATGCTCATGCTCTAACCTAGGCGATGCACAAGCAAGAAGACTAGGCATAAGACTAAGAGGAGAAAATGGAAATTACCTAGCACACACATTAAACAACACAGTAGTAGCACCACCTAGAATGTTAATCGCATTCTTAGAAAACCTACTACAAGAAGACGGCTCAGTAAGAATCCCAGAACCACTACAACCATACATGGGTGGCATGAAAGAAATAAGAAGAAAAGACAAATAAGAATATTTAAAGAAAGGGCACTTAGGTGCTCTTTTTTGGTTTGTAAACATTACAAACTAAAGGAATATAGTCACCCTGAGCGAACGCAGTGAGTCGGCAGTCGAGTGCTACAAATCAAGCTTCGCAATGCTCGCTTTCTTTGGAACTCTTTGCACAAGAGCTGCAACGAAATCAAAGATTTCGGCTAGGGCTTCGAACGGGTATAACCCTGGTGGGGTTAAGCATGTATGATTTTTTTGTAGCGGAAGCAACCTGCTTCCATTAACTTTGATACTAAATTATATTTACTCAGGCGTTAGCCGTGGTTAAACAAATACTATTATGTAATGCCCGTAGCGGACGCATCTTGTTTCCACAGCCGAGAGGCGTGAAGTTTATAAAATTTACAAATAAAAAACCTTCTTAAATTGATATATCTCAACTTAAGAAGGTTAGCGTTATTAATATTAAATTAGTGCATATAATCTACATAACTTGATTAAAAGTTTGCAATATATATTGAAATTTCGTAAGTTGTTCCGTCAACTGTCTTTTGTACTGAAGCATATCCAACGGTTTTATATTCTTTGTCTAAAAGATTTTCGTTGTGATCTTTTGAGTTACTCCATCTCTTTAGACAGTAGTCGTCTACATTGGTATAAGTTTTTTCGTCATAGTACTTACCTATTCTTAGATTTTCTGCATATAATTCATTGATATTAGATGGACTTTCGTGATCAGCGTCGCCGGTTTTTATGTATTTTTCAAGCTCTTCAATGCATCTAGCCATAGCGATTTCATTTAGTTCTTTGCTTTCTTTGATAGCTGGCATACCTTTAGATTTTCTATAAGCGTTGAGCTTTTTGGTGAAATCCTTTGGATTTCCAATGAACATCTTTTTATCAGCGGTCTTTATAATAGCTTGTGCCTTTTTATTTATATCCTTATTTGTGTTTTCTGCTGCATATATATTTAAAGGTAGGATA
>CAMYEJ010000047.1 GCA_947254665.1 uncultured Peptoniphilus sp. | reverse complement strand
TTAAAACTAAATCAGGATGGAAGTTTTTAAATTCATCAAAAATATTTTGAAAGTCTTCTGCAATTTTTATTTCATAGTTCCAAAACTCGAGGTGCCTTTTAATTTCTTCTGCAATTACCTTGTCATCTTCTACCAAAAAAATCTTCCACTTTTTGTTTTCCATATCTTTACAACCTACTTCTTTTAACTAAAATTTACTTGAAATCATTATGTATTAAAAGCATAAAAACCTGTTAACAAAAGTAAAGCATAACCTGCTAACAAAAGTCAAGCATAAAAAAAGGAGCCTAAGCTCCTTTATTTTAATATTTACTCTATCATACTGTGGCTTCTTCTTTTGCTGCTTCTTTTTCTGCTTCCATCTTCGCTTTTGCTGCCAATGCTTCTTGTCTCTTCTTTTCTGCTTGTAGTCTTTGGTTTTCTTTTATTTTAGCGATTCTTTCTGGATATTCACAGAAGATTGCGCCTGTTGGACAGTTGGCTACGCAGATTCCGCAGTTGATACATTTTGTGTAGTCGATTGCTGCTAGGTTGTCTGTTACGTGGATTGCGTCTTTTGGACATTTCTTTTCACAGATTCCACATCCGATACATCCGTTACTGCAGTATGTCCTTACTTCTTTACCTGCATCTTTTGAGAAACATTTTACTTCTGTTTTTTGTTTGTATGGCATTAGTCCGATTATATTCTTTGGACAGATTTTGATACATTTCATACATGCTACGCATTTTTCCTTATCTACTTCGGCGATTTTGCCGTCTGTGATATGGATTGCGTCGTAGTCACATACTGTTGTACAGGTTCCGCCACCTAAACAGCCGTAGCTACAAGCTTTTGAACCTTTTTGAAAGTCTGCTATTAGTCTACAGTCTACTAAGCCTTTGTATTCATATTTATCTTTTGCTGCTTCACAGGTTCCTTGACATTTAACTACTGCTACTTGTCTTTCTACGTCGCCGGCGTTTACTCCCATTACTTCTGCAACTTTCGCTGCTACTTGGGCTCCACCGATTACGCATCCTGTTACTGGTGCTTCTCCTCTTGCTATTGCGTCTGCTAGTCCGTCACATCCTGGAAATCCGCAGGCCCCGCAGTTTGCTCCTGGTAGGGAATTTCTTACTGCTATTACTTTTGGATCTACTTCTACTGCAAATACTTTAGATGCTATGGATAGTATGATTCCAAATAGTGCTCCTATGATACCTAGTATTATTATTGGTGTTATTATTGAAGACATCTTTTCCTCCTTATACCAATCCGCCAAATCCGGAGAACGCTAGTGCCATTAAGCCTGCACTTATTAGTGCTATTGGTACTCCTTGTAGTGGCTTTGGTACAGCTCCTAGGGCAAGTCTTTCTCTTAGTGAACTCATTAGTATTAGTGCCATTGCAAATCCAAGTGATGCTCCTAGTCCTGAGAAGATTGTTTCTATTATTCCGTATCCGTTTTGGATGTTTAATACTGTTACTCCTAGTACTACGCAGTTGGTGGTTATAAGTGGTAAGAATACCCCCATGGCTGTGTATAGCGCTGGTGAGATCTTCTTTATTACCATTTCTACGAATTGTACTAGTGATGCTATTACTAGTATAAATACTATGGTTTGTAAGTATTCAAGATGGTATACGTCTAGTATAAATTTTTGTATGCACCATGTGATGATTGATGCTAGTACTACTACGAATGTTACTGCGATTCCCATTCCTGTTGCTGTTTCTGTCTTAGATGATACTCCAAGGAATGGACAGATTCCTAAGAATTGTGCGAATACGTAGTTGTTTACTAGTATGGTGGATATTAATATGGTTATTATTTTACCTGCCATTATTCTCCCCTCCTAGATAGTATTGATCTGTATCCTGCAATTAAAAATCCTAGTAGTATGAATGCTCCTGCTGGTGCTCCCATTAGTCCTATTCCTGGGAAGGCTTCTGGTAGTATTCTCTTGTCTAGTAATGTTCCATAGCCCACAAGTTCTCTTATGAAGCCCATGATTATTACTGCTAGAGAGTATCCTATTCCTGTTCCTAGTCCGTCAACTATTGATGGGATTAGTTTATTTTTATATGCAAATCCTTCTGCTTCTCCTAAGATACAGCAGTTTACTACGATTAATGGTAGGAAGATTCCTAGTGCACCGTAGATTGCTGGTGAGAATGCGTGTAGTATCATTTGTACTAATGTTACGAATGTTGCTATTACTACTATGAAGCATGGGATTCTGATCTTGTCAGGGATTATGTTTCTAAATATTGAAACTACTGCGTTACTCATTATTAGTACGAAGGTTACTGCTGCCCCCATTGCTATTGCGTTTTGAAGGCTGTTTGTAATTGCTAGTACTGAACACATACCTATTAGTTGCATAAAGATAGGGTTGTGTTTAATCATTGAATTTGTAAATACTTTACTTAATTTCATTATTTTGCACCCCCATCAGCTTTTAGAACTTGGTTGTAGACTTCGATTGCTATGTTGTCGCCTTTTACTACAGCTTTTGATGTAACTGTTGCACCTGAGATCCACATAACTTGGTTTTCACCGGATGGATCCTTTGCATATTCAACAGGTCCTGCTGCAGATTTGCCTACATAGCTTGCTACGTAGTCGTCACCTTCTATATGTGTTCCAAATCCTTTTGTTTCTTGGTTTGTAATATTTCTAAATCCTGCCAATTTATCTCCGTCAAGTAGGATTCCTATGGCATTTGTCATTGAACCACCAAATCCGTTGGTGTTTACGTTTATACCATATCCTACTACTTCGCCACCTTTTTTAGCAATGAATACGTTTTGGATGTCAGGATAGTTTGCTTGTATGCTTTCTAATTTTGCCTTGTCATATTCTTCAAAGTCATCTGCTGCTTCTCCAAATATTGATTTGTAAGACTCCATAGTTTGTTCGAATTCCATTTGTTTAATCTTAGGTTCGGTTATTCCGTTTACATATGCAAGAAGTCCTGCTGATATTGCACAGAATATTAAAAGAATTACTCCGAATTTAATTGGTTCTTTCATTTATTTTGCACCTCCCCGTAAGCTTCTGTCTTAGTTAATCTGTCGATTAATGGAGTTGCTACGTTCATTAGGCATATTGAATAAGATACACCTTCTGGTAGCGAAGCCTTGGTTCTTATGACTGCGGTTATAATACCACAACCTATTGCAAATATAATCTTACCTCTGTTATTACCTGGAGAAGTTGTATAATCTGTAGCCATGAAGAAAGCTCCTAGGAAAAGTCCTCCACCTAGGATTTCATATGGGATTATATTAAAAGGTACTCCAAGTATTGGTAAAAATACTGCAGTTGTAAGTATATAGAAAACTGGGATTCTCCAGTTAATTACATTTCTAACGATTAGATAAAGTCCACCAAGTAATAGAAGAGCCGCAGAGGTTTCTCCGATTACACCGTAAATTTTTCCGGTGAACATATCCATAAGTGGTGGAAGACTCTCAAAATTTCCAGCTTTTATAACTTGAAGTGGAGTAGCTTCTACCATTCCATCCACAGTTGCTTGTGCAATAGTGTCATAGTTGATGTATGCGGTCATTTCCTTTGCCCAAGATGCCATAAGTACAATTCTTGCAGCAAGAGCTGGGTTCATGAAGTTAAATCCGATACCACCGAAACACTCTTTAACAACTATAATTGAAAATACACATCCGAAAATAGCCATCCAATATGGAAAATCATAAGGAAGGTTAAATGCGATTAAAATACCAGTTACAATCGCAGAAAGGTCGTGTACTTGAGTAGGTTTTTTAGCTAACTTTTGATAACAATATTCAGATGCTAGACATGAAAAAGCACAAACTATAGTCAAAAATAGGGCTCTAATTCCGAAAAAATAGATAGAACCTAAAAGAGCTGGAATAAGTGCGATAATTACGTCAAGCATTATCTTTTGAACAGTATCCTTACTTCTAATATGTGGGGCAAGAGATACAAAATAATTAGCGTTTAAATTTTCTTTTTCCATACTTACCTCACTGATTTCATTCTGATTTCACGCTTAGCAAGCTTTATAGATTGGGTCAAATGTCTCTTTGCAGGGCAAACGAAAGAACAGATACCACATTCCATACATTGGTCAGCATGAAGTCCGATACAAGCGTCAACATTTCCTCTTAGGATAGCTCCATTGATTCCAGAAGGATTAATCCTAGCAGGACAATGGTCTATACATCTAGAGCATCTAATACAAGGGCTTTCTTCATAAGTATCAATGTCTTCATCAGTAAACACAAGGATACCAGAAGTAGTCTTGGTAATAGGGCTGTCTAAATCGAATACAGACTTACCAGTCATAGGACCGCCGCATACGATCTCAACAGTATTATCCTTAACACCGCCACAAAAATCTAATATGTCTCTTACAGAAGTTCCGATCTTAACCAAGATATTCTTAGGCTTATTGATACCAGAACCAGAAACAGTGATTACTCTTTCGTAAGAAGGCTTACCTTCAATCACAGCTTCATAGAAAGCAAGAGTAGTACCAACGTTGGTTAAGAAAACCCCAACAGTGTTGGTAACGCCATTTTGAGGGACGATTCTGCCAACTACCGCTTCAGATAGTCTCTTAGAATCCCCTTGAGGATACTTGGTCTTACAACCTACCACCTTAATATGGCTCCAAGCAGGATTGCTTCTTATTCTTTCTTCCATCTTTTCGATAGCATCAGGCTTATTTTCTTCGATAGCCATGTAAGAAACATCCTTGTTGTAGTAGTTTGCAAAGATTTCAAGACCCTTAAGTATTTCATCAGTCTTTTCTAACATGATTCTGTGGTCACAAGTAAGGAAAGGTTCACATTCCGCACCATTGATAACACACTCATCAAGAGCAGGATTTTCGTTTTTAATCTTCGCATGAAGAGGAAAACCTGCACCACCCATACCGACAATACCCTTTTCTTTAACAAAAGGAATCATATCATCTAGGGATTTTTCTTCATAATTTGGCATAGGTACGCGCTCAGCTTCTTCGCCGAGCTTGTCATTCTTAATAACAACATGTTCACAGTATCTGCCATCTGCTGTGTACATCATTTTGATAGCTTCCACGGTTCCGGATACACTCGCATGCACAGGAGCAGAGATAAATGCTTCAGAATCGCCGATCTTTTGGCCCATTTTAACATGGTCACCAACCTTAACGATAGGTTTGTTTGCAGCACCTATATGTTGAGACATAGGGATTGCTACAAGTTCAACCTCCGGCATAGTTTCTATCTGACATTTCTCTGAGAGTTCCTTATGCTCATCAAAGTGAATCCCACCAACTGAAAACGTGAGATTTCTTGAACTCATAAATTCACCTCTTTAAAGATAAGTTCATATTATTCTATAAAATTAATTATAACACTTTGGTAAAATGACCTCAATCAAATATAATAAAAAAATAACATACTTATCACAAATGTGTAAACTATAGTAGTTTTTAATAGTTATTATCATTTAAAATAGAAAGATAGAAAAAAATATATATAACCTAAAGGCTATATAACCATAGTAAAAAGGTAGGAATTTGAATTGGGATTACTAGCGGATTTTTTAGGTTTAAGTAATATTGGAAAACACTTAGTAAGGCAATCACTATAGCCTTCGGCTCTGGAGTCGAAGGATCTCTACATAGAAAACCCCGAGGAACACAGTCACCCTGAGCGGAGGGTGGAGGTTTGCCGACACCCGTAGTTAGGCAGTCGAGTTCTGCAAATCAGACTTCACTTCGTTTGTCTTCTTTGGAACTCTTTGCACGAGACCTGCTACGAAATCTGAGATTTCGGCTAGGGCTTCGAATGGGTATAACCCTGGTGGGGTTATGCATGGATGATTGTAATTGCAAAGCCTTGACCTTCGGAAGTTATACCCGTTCGACTCGCTACGCTCGCTCAGGGTGACTGTAGTTGGAAGGGTGCTCGCTCAGGGTGACGACCAACTATACACATTTTTAAAAAGAAACTTCAAGGGAGACTGTCACCCCATCACTCCTGTCATCCTGAGCGAAAGAGCCGTTAGGCTCTGGAGTCGAAGGATCTCTACATAGAAAACCCCGAGGAAGACAGTCACCCTGAGCGGAAATGACGAAGCCACTAGGCTGAGTCATTGTAGTCGAATGGGTATAACCCTGGTGGGGACAAACACAGATGGTTTCATTTGCAAAGTCTTGACCTTAGGAAGTTATACCCGTTCGACTCGCTTCGCTCGCTTTGGGTGACAACCACCTATATACGTTATACATAAACATGGAAAACCTTAAGGAAGACGGTCACTCTGAGCGGATGGTGGAGGTTTACCGACACCCACAGTCAAACGGGTATAACCCCTGTGGGGTCAGGTATGGATGACAATTTCCCAACAAAAAAAGGAAGCGTTGTGCTTCCTTCTTTTATATTCTTATTTCTATTTGTTAACTTTTATGACGATTTCGCCTTTGTCGTCTGTGTCTACTACTAATTTATCTTTTTCTCCTACTTCTCCTGCTATGATCATCCTTGAGAGTTTGGTTTCTAGTGTGGATTGGATGTATCTTTTGACTGGTCTTGCGCCGTATTGTACGTTGTAGGATTCGTCTAGGATTTTTTGTAGTGCGTTTTCTGTTGCTTCGATTGTGATATTTCTTGCTTCTAGGCGTTTTTCCAATTCTTTGATGGCTTGTTTTATGATTTCAAAGATTTGGTCTTTTGTTAGTGGTGTGAACATTACGATTTCGTCTATTCTGTTTAGAAATTCTGGCCTAAATGATCTTTTTAGTTCTTCCATGACGATGTCCTTGGTTGCTTCTGGAATTTTGCCGTCTTTATCAATTCCTTCTAGTAGGTCCTGTGATCCTAGGTTTGAGGTCATGATTATGACTGTGTTTTTAAAGTCGACGGTTCTTCCTTGGTTGTCTGTTAGTCTTCCGTCGTCTAGGACTTGTAGCAAGATGTTGAACACGTCTGGGTGGGCTTTTTCTATTTCGTCAAATAGTATTACTGAGTATGGGTGTCGTCTTACTGCTTCTGTTAGTTGGCCGCCTTCTTCGTAGCCTACGTATCCTGGTGGGGATCCGATTAGTCTTGATACGGAGTATTTTTCCATATATTCACTCATGTCGATTCTGATTAGATTCTTTTCGTCGTCGAATAGGTCTTCTGTTAGTGCTTTGGCGGTTTCGGTTTTGCCGACTCCTGTTGGTCCTAGGAAGATGAATGATCCGATTGGTCTGTTTTCTGATTTTAGTCCTGCTCTTGCTCGAAGCACTGCATCGGAGACTGCTTTTACTGCTTCGTCTTGTCCGATTACTCTTTCGTGGAGTCTTTCGTCTAGTTTTAGTAATTTGTCTCTTTCGGTTTCGTTTAATCTTTCTAGTGGGATGCCTGTAAGTCTTGAGACTACTTCTCTGATTTCTTCTTCGGTTACTACTTCTTTTACCATTTGGTCTTCGTCTTTGGTCTTTTCTTCTTTGGTTTTTAGTTCTTCTTCTAGTTTTGGTAGTTCACCGTATTTTAGGACTGATAGTTTTTCTAGGTTGTAGGATCTTTCTGCTTCTTCGATTTGATGTTTTATGTCTTCGATCTTTTCTTTTATTTCCTTAACTGAGTCTAGGTCCTTCTTTTCTTGTTCCCATTTAGTCTTTAGCAAATCGTAGTCGGATTTCTTTTCACTGATTTCTTTTTCTATTGATGCTAGTCTCTTGGCTGAGGCTTCGTCTGTTTCTTTTTTTAGTGCTTCTCTTTCGATTTCTAGTGAAAGTATTGCTCGTCTTACATCGTCGATTTCAGTTGGCATTGAGTCGATTTCTGTTCTTAGCATTGCGCAGGATTCGTCCATTAGGTCAATTGCTTTGTCTGGTAGAAATCTGTCTGAGATATACCTGTTGGATAGTGTTGCTGCTGCTATGACTGCTCCGTCGGAGATCCTGATGCCGTGGTAGATTTCGAATTTGTGTTTTAGTCCTCTTAGGATGGTGATGGTTTCTTCTACTGTTGGTTCTGTTACCATGACTTTTTGGAATCTTCTTTCGAGGGCTGAGTCTTTTTCGATATATTTTCTATATTCGTCTAGTGTAGTTGCGCCAATGGTGTGGAGTTCTCCTCTTGCGAGCATTGGCTTTAAGAGGTTTCCTGCATCCATAGCTCCATCTGTCTTGCCTGCGCCGACGATGTTGTGGATTTCGTCTATAAATAGGATGATTTTGCCTTCTGAGGATGAGACTTCATTTAGGACTGCTTTTAGTCTTTCTTCGAATTCTCCTCTATATTTTGCGCCTGCTATTAGTGAGCCCATGTCTAGTGAGAAGATAGTCTTGTCTTTTAGTCCTTCTGGTACGTCGCCGGAGACGATCCTTTGTGCGAGACCTTCAACGATGGCGGTCTTGCCGACTCCTGGTTCTCCTATTAGGACTGGGTTGTTCTTGGTTCTTCTGGATAGGATTCGGATTACGTTTCTGATTTCTTCTTCTTTTCCTATTACTGGGTCCATCTTGCCGGATTTTGCTTCGGAAGTTAGGTCTCTGCCGTATTTTAGTAGTGCTTCAAAGGTGTCTTCTGGGTTGTCTGTGGTAACGTGTTGGTTGCCTCTGATTTTTCTTAGGTTTTCTAGAAACGATTCTTTGGTGACGTTAAATTTCTTTAGTAATTCGCCTACTGTGCCGTTTTTATTTTCTAGAATTGCTAGGAAGATGTGTTCTACTGATGTGTAGAGGTCTTTGAATTCATCTCTTACTTTGTCTGCATCTCTTATGGCTACGGAAAAGTCTGTGGATGGGTGTATTGAGCCACCCCTCATCTTAGGAAGTCTTTCGATTTCCGCTTTGGTTTCCCTTAAGAGATCTTCGGCATTTACTCCCATGTAGGATAGAACTCTTGGGATAAGCCCGTTCTTATCCATTAATAGCGATGCGAGTAGATGTTTGTCTGTGATCTCTGGGTTGCCGTATTCTCTTGCTATATTTTCTGTATTTTGTATTGCTTCTATGCTCTTTTGTGTCCATTTTTCTAAGTTCATAGTATCACTCCTTCACATTTTTTAGTTTCCTGTAGAGTTCTTCCATTTCTGGGGTTAGTTCTACTGGATTTACTATATTAAATGTTATATAAAGGTCTCCGGTCTTGCCTTTTAAGTCTTTGAATCCTCTGCCTGGGATCCTCATTTTTGAGCCTCCCTTGAATTTTGGTGGGATTTTTACTTTTATTTTATTTACGAGGGACTCTACCGTCACGTCATCCCCCAAAGCTGCTTGCCATGGGTAGATATCTTGTGT
>CAMYEJ010000046.1 GCA_947254665.1 uncultured Peptoniphilus sp. | reverse complement strand
ATATAATCCACTAAATTTTTCATTATTTTCCTCATTTATATTATAGTTCATTTTAATATATTAAGCTGTGGTATCTTCCCACCTACTATATTATAATTCAATTAACGGAGAGATATTATGGAAGAAAGAAAAAAACTAAGATATATTTTTTGCATATTTGCATTCTTATTAGTAGTAGGAATCGTAGGATATATGATTCTTCTAAAAATAAACTTTATCGATGCCCTCTACATGACGGTCATCACCATTTCCACCGTAGGATTTGGAGAAGTAGCAGCCATGAATCCATAAGCGGAAATATTTTCGATAATACTAATATTTTTAAGAGTAGGCATCGTTGGCTATGCCTTTACAACCTTGGTCGTATTCTTTGTGGAAGGCAAGATGACAGATTTATGGAAGGGGAGAAAAATGGACAGGAAGATTTCAGCATTAAATGATCATTATATAATCTGCGGCTCTGGAGAGCTTGCAGAAGTAATTATACAAAAGTTAATAGAAGAAAATCTAAATTTCGTCGTGATAAGTTCAAATAGAGAGGATCTTGACGAATACAGCCACGAAAATATATTGGTAATAGAAGGCTGCTCAACGGAAGAAGAGATATTAGAAAAAGCTGGGATTTCAAAAGCAAAAGGTCTCGTAGCAGCACTTGACTCAGAAGTGGACAATATCGTAACAGTTCTAACAGCTAGAAATCTAAACGACAAGATTTATATAATAGCAAACTCCATGTCCAAATCCGGCAGCGAAAAACTAATGAAAGTAGGCGCAAACAAAACCCTCTCAGCAGTAGAAATAAGTGGCAAAAGAATGGCAGCTCTATTAGTAAAACCAAGTATAATTTCCTTCCTCGATGTGTTCACAAGAGTTGGAGATGTGGAACTAGATCTAGAAGAAGTAACCGTATTTAAAGATTCATATCTTGAAAACAAAAATTTAATCGAAGCAGAAATACCAAAGAAGACAGGGCTAATAGTTTTAGCAATAAAAAAATAGAAGACAAAAAGCTACTCTTCAATCCCCCAGTTAATTACACATTCCAAATCGGAGATGTGCTCATAGTCCTAGGCAGAGAAGAACAGATAGAAAAACTCCGCCACCTAGGAGACGAAGTTAAAAATTAAATATATGTTCAAAAACTAGAGATAAAACTCTAGTTTTTCTTTTTTAAATTAATGTTTCAAATTGAAATTGTTAATTTAGTGCTTTAATGTTACAATGAAGGATAGGAGGTGTTCTTTATGAAATATAAAGATTTTGAAAAGAAATGGATCCGTATATTTATGTTTTTATACCTAATAATAATGATACCATTTCCATTTTTTTATACCACTAAGTACATAAGTGGTCCGTTCGGCGTTCCTTTGTTTATTTATGGTTGGATAATTCATACAATCATAACATTCATTTGTATACTAATCTATAGAAATGAATCTTTAAAAAGAAAAGAATATGATGAAGACTTTTATTTGAAAGATAAGGAGGAAAACTATGAATCCAAGCACTGATTTTAACCTTACCCCATCGCCAATTACATTCTATTGTGTACTAGCTTTTTATTTGTTAATAATGGGATACATTGGCTGGTATTCTTCTAGAAAAACAGATTCTCTATCAGAATTCTTTGTTATGAATGCAAAAGCAGGTGCTATTCTATCTGGTTTAGCATATTTTGCAACCCAATATTCAATGTCTACATTCATGGGCGTTCCTGGAACAATATACAAAGTTGGATATGCTGGACTAGCAGTATCTGTACCTGGTCTAGTTTTCAGTATGATAATTCCAGCCCTCTTAGTAGGTAGAAAATTAATTATATTAGGTAAAAAATATAATTTCCTTACCATGGCAGACTACTTGGCAGATAGATATGAATCAAAAGGCCTTAGAGTTCTTCTAGCACTCATGATGATTATATTCTTAATTCCTATGATGGGTGCTCAAACAATAGGTGCCGGAGTTATAGTAAATATATTTACTGGACTACCTGTTTATGTAGGAGTTGTAGGTATGGGAGTAATTGTTATCTTTTACTGTATGGCAGGTGGTATTCGTGGAGCTATGATAACAGACGTTATACAAGGTCTACTTATGCTTTCAACAGCAGTAGTTACATTTGTACTTTCAATTAAACTTGGTGGAGGACTAACAAATATCACCGAAAGCTTAAAGTCTAATCCAGAACTTTTATCTTTCCCAGGTACAGACAATTATATGCCTTGGCAAAACTATGTTTCTCAAATAGTTTTATGGAGTTTCTTCACAATAGGACAACCACACCTATTTACTAAGTTCTTTGCAATGAAAGACCACAAAGTAATGTTTAAATCAATACTTTTAGGTACTGCAGGTATGTGGATTGCAGCTACACTAATCGAACTTTCTGGAGTACACGCTATTACATTTTTACCTAAACTTACAGCAGAAAACATCGATAAAGTTGTACCTATGATCCTTCAAGCAGGACTAAATCCAATATTCGCATCAGTTTTAATAGCTGGAATAGTTGCTGCAGGAATGAGTACAATTGACTCTGTACTAATCATGACAACAGGAGCAATCACTAGAGACCTTTATCAAAGAGTTATAAACAAAAATGCAACTGATGATCAAGTTATGCAATTATCAAAATATATAACAGTTGGAATAGGTATTCTAGTTATTATTTTCGGAGTATCTAGACCTTCTACCATATTCCAAATAGTATTATTTGCATTTGGTGGTATGGGAGCATTTGTTGTTCCTATTTTATTCGGAATGTACTATAAAAAAAGTACAAAAGAAGCAGCTCTATGCTCAGTAATAGTTACAGTAGTTCTAATGATATTAATGACATTTAAATTTAAAGAGTTTGCTTTTGGTTTCCATCCATTGATTGTTAGCTCAATTATAGGTGCTATAGTATTCTTAATCGTATGCACATTTACACAAGCTCCATCAGAAGAAACCATAAAAAGACATTTTTATTAAAATTGTAGAAATAGTATAAGGAGATAAAATGAAAATTAAAAACTTATCTTGGCAAGAAGTTGAAGAACTAAATAGATCTGAAAAAATCGCTATACTTCCAGTAGGATCATTGGAAAACCATGGACCTCAAAATCCATTGGGTACCGATTTTATGATACCAGAGTATTTAGCAGATAGAATCGATAGCGAAGATGTGGTGGTATTTCCTACAATTCCTTACGGAATATGTCCACATCATGAAGATTTCCCAGGAACAATTAACCTAGGATACGATGTATTTTATTCAGTAATATATAAAATATTAACAGGAATAAATTCCCACGGATTCAAGAAAATCCTTGTAATAAATGGTCACGGTGGCAATAGCCCTGCAATAGATAGAGCCGCTCTAGAAATTAATAGTGAAAAAGAATGTCTAATAGCTATCATCGACTGGTGGTCATTAGCTGGAGATTTAAATCCAAAATTCAAAGGTGGACATGCAGGCGGTCAAGAAACATCAGCCATATTATATATTAATAAAGATTTAGTAAAACTAGATAGACTTTTTGAACAAAAAATAATAAAAATGTCAGATAATTTAAATTATAGAAATATTTCAGCCCTTGATTTCAAAGGCGGAACTGTAAAGATTCCTAAAAAAGTTAGCGAAATAGTTAAAACAGGATGGTTTGGACCAGATGATCCAGCCGATTCTACCTATGAATATGGTGAAGAAATGCTTGAAATGGTCATAGACTATATCAAAGATTTTTTGAAAGAGTTTTCTAAGATAAATGGTTGATAAAGTATTAATAGGAGATGTTTTTTCGCAAGTAGACACAACTTGCGAAGAAATAAATTATTTAGACAAATATATCGGAGATGGCGAATTACTATATATGATGAGTGGTAGATGTGGCATAAATATAGTTTTAGAAGATATCATAAAAACTATGAATAGACCCTTAAAAGCATATATACCTCTATACACCTGCGAAACAGTAGTCGCCCCATTTAAGAAAAATAATTGTGAAATAAACTATTACGATGTAGATAAAAATCTAAAGCCAATTTTAATAGACGAATCAATTGAAAACTGTGATGTAATGCTCATATGCGGATATTTTGGTTTCGTAAGATATGACGTTGAAAAAATTAAATACGCTAAAAGTCTTGGTAAAATCGTAGTAGAAGATGCAACGCACTCAGTCTTTTCAAATGGAGGCATGAGTCCATATGCAGATTATATTGCAGGCTCCCTAAGAAAATGGATCAACGTTGATGCTGGAGGATTTGCTCTTAAAAGAAATGATAAATTTGTAGCAAAACAAAAAGAAATTTCCGATGAACATCTTAAACTAAGACACAATATCGAAAAATTCGGACAATCAGATCCAGAATTAGCAAGAAAATATTTTTGGCAAGCTGAATATATGTTAAGAGAGATATTTGACTCTCAAAAATCAGATGAAAATTCTATATATACAATGAAACATATGGATGTTGAGAGAATAATTGATAAGAGAAGAACTAATTATAAGTATCTCTATGACAAAATAAACAATGAACTAGTTCATGCCATCTTTGAGCTTAAAGAAGGAGACGTGCCAAGTCATTTTACAATATTTGTAAAAGAAAGAGACAAATTCTTTGATTATATTCTAAAAAATAACATTCAACCTAAGATCTTTTGGACAGCTCATAACACTGAGAAAGAATTAGAAAATAAAGAAGCTCAGTATATTTATGAAAATATACTATCTCTTCCATGTGATCAGAGATATTCAGAAAAAGAAATGAGCTATGTCGCAGAAATTGTTAATTCTTTCAGAGTATAAAAATTAAAAGGGACCTGGGTCCCTTTTTTTAATCTAATTATCTTTTTTTAAATAATATTAAATTCCTTCAACATATCTTCTATTTCTGTTCCTTTGATATGCTTAGATAGCTTCATCTTTTCAATAGCATTTAATGGAAGTTCAGGTTTTCTGCCATCGGATAGTGCAACCAGTGCGTTTAATAAGTATCTTATATCATATCTTGATGCAAATACTTCTGGCACAGATTTTTCAACTCCGCATAGTACGTATACTGCTTCCATAGCTGTTCTTCCTGAATATTCTGTTGTAAATACTGTATCTCTACCAGGATTGTCCAATGTTTCTGCAAATTGACCTAGGAATGCAAAGTTCACTCCACCCTTTGGAACAACATATGGTCTGTCGCCAAATTTTCTTGGCATGAATTGAGATGTTATATATGGCATCATTACTGGTACTGCTGTACAAGTTTCTGCGAGTCTGTCAATTTCATTTACAGGCACTCCCATATGGTATAGCCATTCTTTTGTTATTTCTTTACCGGTGCAGTCTCTCATCTTCTTCTTAATGTAGTCGCCTTCAACATCGGTGAATAGTCCATACACCCACACAACTACATCATTTTCTGGTTGATCTGGATATTGACCTTGTCTATTGATGGTCCAAGACATCAACCAACTTGAGTCAACACAGGTTACAATACCTCCAGTTACAGTCTTACCACCATAAGGACTTCTCTTAGTTATTTTTTCAATATATTTTGGAACTGAATCGTCGTGACAAGTTACTGTGCAAGATTCCCAATTGCTTTTTTCAACGTCGGAGCAAAATGCTTCTGGATTTCCGAAGTCATTAGATTTTTTCGCGATGTTTCTCCACATTTCCCAGCAGCCTGTTTGTTCGTCGCTAAGTTCAGCAGCAGTGTTGTCATTGCCATAGCTTGAATTTTCTGTCATGGAGCCGTTGGTAATAAATAGTAAATCATTTTCTGTAAGATCGATTGACTTGTCATTTCCGTTCTTATCTTCTGCGATGATCTTAGTTGCGACCTTTCTGCTTTCTGAGATTTCAAAATCCACATCTGTAACCTTGGTATTGTATCTAAAATTGCAACTGTGGTCTTCAAGATACTTGACCATCGGTCTTACGATTGAATTATATTGGTCGTATTTTGTAAATCTTAGAGCAGATAGATTTGTTAAACCTCCCACATGGTGGATAAAACGATTTAAGTAAAGTTTCATTTCGAGTGCTGAGTGCCAATTTTCAAAAGCAAACATAGTTCTCCAATATGTCCAGAAATCTGAATTTAAAAGCCCTTTTGAAAATACTTCATCAATTGCTAAATCTTGTAGATCTTCATCCCTTGTCAAGCAAAGTTTTGCAATTTCTTGTACTTGACTATCGGTTAGATTAAATTTGCCATCGTCGTAGCGTTGCCCTTGTTTGTGAGTTATACGACAGTTACTGTAGTTTGGATCGTCGTAGTTGGTATAGAAATATGAATCCAATATGCTCATTTCTGGATCTTCAAGACTTGGAATTGAACTCCATATGTCCCACAAACATTCAAAGTGAGCTCCGGTTTCCCTACCACCACGAGCAACATAACCTCTAGTTTCCATGTAGTTGCCATCAAGAGAACCACCAGGAATATCCATTTGTTCTAGAAATGTTATCTTCTTACCTTCCATATGAGCATCTCTAATTAAAAAACATGCTGCAGTTAATGATGCAATACCAGTGCCGATTAAGTATGCTTGTTTCTTTTCAATACCTTCTGGCTTTCTAGCCTTAACCAAACTTTGAAAATCTCCATTGGTTAATGTTAATCTTTCATCATAAGTTTTAAGTTTCATAATATCCTCCTTAAAAATTTAATTTTTTCTTCTAAATACATTAAAACATTTTTAAAGAGTGATTTCATTTCCCAAAACTTAGGACTTGAGTAAATTTTACACAAGGTCAATATATTGTGTAAAAGTATCTGTAGTGTTTTCTAAATTTTCGCTTCTTTTCAAAGATAAGAGTATATTTCCATCCATAAGTTTACCAATTCTTTCCGTCATAATGGCAGGATCAGACTTCATATCCGTAGCTACCCACTGAATAAGAGCACTACTTAGAGCACATTGGTAAAAGTATGCAATAAGTCTCTTGTCTACTTCCTTTGCCTTTGTATCTTCAGACACAAGGTCAACATACTTATTCATGATTTCACCAGCAATAGAAAACACATATTTTTCAACATCATCCTTATAATCGGATTGGTACAAATGTTTAATAGCTTTTTTATTTTCAAGAATAAACTTCGCAGCAAGTACAAAACTATCTTCCCAAGATAGAGTTTCATTAAACTCATCCACCACCACTAATAGCTCTTCTTGGAAAATTTCTTTAACTAGCTCCGTTAAATTTTCATAGTGATAGTAGAATGTCTTCCTTTCAATACTACAATTTCTAGCAAGTTCAGTCACAGTTACATTGTGAAGAGGTTTTTTATTTAAAAGGTTTATAAATTCTTTTCTAATCAAATCTTTTGTATAATTCTTAGCCAAAATATCACCCCATTTCATTATATATAATATGCCCATTTTTTAAAAATTATAATAAAAAACCAGAGACGATTTATTCGCCTCTGGTAAAATTAATTTTCTTAAATTCTATAATCCCTCATATTTCTTCCTGCTATTGCTACTGTAGATGCATTGTGTAGGAATGCTGAGTTAGTGTTGGTCAAATATCCAAGCACTCCTAGGACTATTAGAGTTCCGTTGAAGCTTATGATTTCTCTGTAGTTTCTGTGGACTCTCTTGTCTAGTGCTTTGGCTATCTTTATAACATCGACTAATTCTTTTAGTGAGTCGGATTTGATTGAGATATCTGCGATTTCCTTTGCTATATCTGCTCCAGCGTGCATAGAGATTCCTACGTCTGCTGAGGATAGAGCTATGGAGTCGTTGATTCCATCTCCGATCATTACCACTGTTCTGCCCATTGCTTTTTCTTTGTCTACATAGTTCTTCTTATCTTCTGGGCGAACTTGTGACTCATAATAATCTAGTTCGAGTTTTTCTGCTACTGCTCTTGCGGAGTTCTCTGCGTCTCCTGTAAGCATAGCTATTCTCTTAAATCCTAGTGCGCGTAGTGCATCTATTGTGTACTTAGCATCTTCACGGACTGGGTCGTCGATACAGATGACTGCTATTAGTTTTTCATCGTATGCTAGATATAGAAGTGAATAATCTTCTTTTAGCTCTTCGATTTTCTTCTTTTGTGCTTTGTCTATCTTAATCTTTTCGTCTTCTAATATAAAGTGTGCTGATCCTATGAGCGCTTCTTTGTCTTCTATCTTGGATCTTATTCCGTGGGCAACTATATACTCTGGTTTTGAATGCATTTCATCATGTTTTAAATTTTTGTCTCTAGCTGCTTTTACTACCGCATTTGCAATAGAGTGTGGGAAATGTTCTTCTAGACATGCTGCTATTCTTAGACATTCGTCTTCGTCGTGTTCATAGAATGCTATTACCTTTTCCACTGTTGGTTCAGATTTGGTAAGTGTGCCTGTCTTGTCAAATATTATTGAATCTGCTTGGGCAAGCTTTTCTAAATATCTTCCGCCTTTTACTAAGATTTCTCTTTCTGATGCGGATGATATTGCCTTCATGGTTGCTATTGGTATAGTAAGTTTTAGGGCACATGAAAAGTCTACCATCAAGAATGATTTTGCCTTTATAAAGTCCCTGGTTAGTAGATAGGTGGCTGCAGCTCCTAAGAATGAATACTTAACTATGGAATCTGCTATGGATTCTGCTTTCTTTTCAGCTAATGATTTATTCTTTTCGCTTTCGCCGAGGAGTTCAATTATATGGTTGATTCTTGAATCATCGTATTTTTTCTTAGTCTTAACGAGTATTGCTCCTTCTTCTAGTGCAGTTCCAGCGAATACTGTGCTACCTTCAGTCTTCTTAACTGGAAGTGATTCTCCTGTTAATGAAGCTTCATTTACCATTCCGAATCCTCTTGTAATTTCTCCGTCAACAGGGATGGTGTATCCCATATTTACTTCTACAAGATCTCCGATTTCTACATCTTCAAGTTTCTTTAGATACTTTTCTTCTCCATCTACTACGAATACTTTATCTACATTTAGTTTAAGTGATTGGGCTAGATTTTCTTTTGATTTCTTAAGGGTGTATTCTTCGAGTTCTTCACCAAGTCCAAGTAGGAACATGATGTTGCCTGCATCTCCAAATTCACCATCTACGATTGAAACTCCGATTGCTGTCGCATCTAGCACGCTTACGTTTAGTTTGCCTTCTCTTAGGCTCTTAAGTCCAGCCTTGATGTATGGAATAGCTTTTATGACAATTCCGATTGGTCTAAGTGGCATTGGCAAGATATGAGCAAAGAAGATTCTTCTATACATTGCATCACGCAAGATATGGAAGAGTTCTCTTTCTTCTTGAGGCACGAAGTCTGCATCATCGATTTCAAAATCTGCTAGCTCATCTAAGTCAAGATCCATTATAAATCTTGCAACCTTAGGTAGATATTCTTCTTCATAGTTTACAATGATTGAATTTGCAAGGGGTGAAACTTTGCAAAATTTAACCCCTTCTAATTGTTCAACTTTGTACTTAATCTTGTTTACATCAGAATCCTTGATGACGCCTTCGTAGTTGAAACGGCATCTGCCAAGGGTTCTGCTAGCAATACTTGCTATCATATTACTTTAGATAAATTATTTTGCTTCTTCAGCAACTTCTTCGATATCTAAAGCAGCTTTCTTTTCAGCTTCTTTCTTTTCATCTTCAGCTTTTTTAACTTTAGCTTCAGCGATGATATCTTCAGTAGATACTTTTACATTTTCAACAGTCTTGTCTAAACATTCTTTTATTTTAAGTCCACCTGCTACTGTGTTTACTGCGATCTTCTTAACTGTTTGTGAAGCTAGAACTTTGCCGCCTAGTGCTCCTACTAAAAGACCTGCTCCTAAATTTAATAATTTTTTGTTCATTATAATCTCTCCTTTTATTTTTAAATTTGTACTTGCATATTTTTGACAAGTATATTTTATACCTACATTATACACTGTAGTT
>CAMYEJ010000045.1 GCA_947254665.1 uncultured Peptoniphilus sp. | reverse complement strand
GTTAAATATAGCTTATACCCGTTCGACTCGGAATAAATTCCTCGCTCAGGGTGACCGTAGTTGGGAGATTCATTGTAGCCTTCGGCTGTGGAACTTGGAAGGTTCCGCTACAAAGTGTGAATCGGAATTTATGTGGTTATACGGCTACGCCTGAGGATGGATGTTTCTGTATTTATGATAAATATCCCGTGATTACAAAAGAAAACAATACACCCATCTTTTTCTTGAATTTACCTGCCTTTATCTATATAATTTACTTGGTGATTAAATGAGACTTAGAAAGAAACATTTTGCCATTCCGGAGATGAAGGAGAACCCTTATGTGTTTTTTGAAACTGAGGGTTTGAAGGACCGTTGGCAGGAGATTTTTGGAAATAACAATGAAATCAGGGTGGAGCTTGGTGCTGGCAAGGGCGAGTTCCTTAGACAGATGGCTCTTAGGCATCCTGATGTGAATTTTGTGGCTTTTGATAAGGAAACCAACGCGTTTATCTATGCTGCAAGGAAGATAAAGGACAATGAACTTAATAATGTCAGGGCGGTTGCCATTGATATTGAAAAGATTGACGAAGTTTTCAATGAGGATGCGGTAAGCACTATTTATATTAATTTCTGCAATCCTTGGCCGAAGCCTCGTCAACAAAAGAGAAGGCTCACATATCCGCTTTTTCTTGAGAGGTACAAGAAATTTTTAAAAGTTGGTGGCAGAATTTACCTAAAGGTAGATGATAGGGACCTCTTCGAGGCGAGTCTTGATTATTTTGACGAATGTGGTTTTAAATGCGTGTTTAAGACTTTTGATATGAAGTTGGAGGATTTTCCAGACAATATCGTGACGGAGTACGAGAGCAAATGGAGAAGTATTGATAAACCGATTTTATATGGGATTTTTGAGAGGATAAATTAGCACTTTTTAGTGCTTTTTTTGTTTTTTGGGATTAAAGTGGATAAAATTCAGTTGCCAAGACTAGGTTAAATATAGCTTATACCCGTTCGACTCACTGCGTTCGCTCAGGGTGACGACCACCTACTGACGTTATTTTAAGGAGAACCCAAGGAAGACAGTCACCCTGAGCGGAGACGGTGGAGCGAAGCGGAACTGTCGAAGTCAGGCAGTCGAGTTCTACAAATCAGACTTCGCAATGCTCGTCTTCTTTGGAACTATGCACGAGACCTGCTACGAAATCGAAGATTTCGGCTAGGGCTTCGAATGGGTATAACCCTGGTGAGGTCAAGTTTTGGCAAATGAAATCACCCGTAATACCATCACCCAACAAAAAACTAGCTTTTTAACCCGCCTTATTATACACTTATAGTTGGAGGTTTTATGGTTTTTAATTCAATTTCTTATGCAATTTTCTTCCCGATTGTGGTAGTTTTATACTTTGCACTTCCAAAGAAATTCAAGAACATCCATCTGCTTCTGGCTTCATATTTTTTCTACGGTTGCTGGAACGTAAAGTACGCTGCACTTATGCTTCTATCCACTGTGATTACATACTTTGCGGCGCTTCTCATGGATTCTTATGGAAAGAAGAAAATCTTTCTTTCTATTTCTTTTGTGCTAAATCTCGGGATTTTATTTGTTTTTAAATATTATGGATTTTTTATAGATATTTTCAATCGCATCTCCGGTGGAAGCACGTCTACGGAGGCGCTGTTTATACTGCCTGTTGGGATTTCTTTCTACACCTTCCAAGCTCTAGGATACACAATGGATGTGTACCATGGCGACATAAAAGCGGAGAGAAATTTCATAACCTATGCGCTTTTTGTGTCATTCTTCCCGCAACTTGTGGCTGGTCCTATTGAGAGGTCGAAGAATCTCTTGCCTCAGATCAGAAATCAAGGTGAGTACTGCGTTTGCAACTTGGTTGAAGGCCTTCTTCTTATCTTTTACGGACTTTTTCTTAAACTTGTAATCGCTGATCGTGCCGCCATATTTGTAAACACGGTCTTTGGCTCAATGAACTTCACTGGTACGGTGATGATGCTCGGCGCCATTTTATTTTCAATTCAAATCTACTGCGATTTTTACAGTTATTCGATTATGGCGAAGGGTTCTGCAAAGGTAATGGGCATCGAGCTTATGGATAATTTTCGCGAGCCATTTCTTGCAGTGTCCATTGTTGATTTTTGGCGCAGATGGCACATTTCTCTGTCCACTTGGTTCAAGGATTATCTCTATATTCCACTTGGCGGCAGCAGAAAGGGCAGTTTCAGGCACTATGCAAACATTGTGATTGTATTCTTGGTGAGTGGTCTGTGGCATGGGGCGAACTACACTTTTCTCATGTGGGGATTGATTCACGGGATTCTAAATGTATGTAGCCATTTAATTTCGCGTTTTAAAAATGGGGAAGGGGTAATTTCTAAAAATATTTCTAGACTTGTGACCTTTGTCCTCGTGGTGCTTGCGTTTGTATTTTTCCGTGCGAAGACCGTTTCAGATGCGTTTACATTCATCAGAAGGATGTTTTCTACAAATGGTGCTACAATGACAGATGTGGGGCTTAACACAGCCAATCTATATGCACTTTTGGTTGCGGTTTTGATCCTCCTTGTGGTGGATATTTTAAAATATAATTCTGTGGACGTGAAGGGTCGCTTTATGCACGCTCCGACAATCTTTAAAGGTGCGATTTTCTTCGTGCTCATCATGGTTGTTGTGATTTTTGGAATCTACGGAGTAGGTTTTTCTGAGTCCATGTTTATATATTTTCAATTTTAGGAATGATTTTATGAAAAGATTGCGTAATTTCATATGTTTTTTAATATTTATCGGGGTACTTGGGGCATCTCTTAATTTTGCAAACAGAATTCTTATGAGAAAGTCGCTGGACAAACCTTGGGACATGGGCAACAAAATTGGTGGATACTTCAACGAAAAGAAGGATTACGACGTCATGTTTTTCGGTACATCCCACGCATATTGCTCAATAATACCAAGTATGCTAGAGGAGAAAGGAATCTCAAGCTATATCCTTGCATCCCAAAAGCAACCTCTGGAGGCGAATTATTTTTACATCGATGCGGCGCTTTCCATCTCCCATCCGAAGGTGGTGTACCTTGATGTTTTCGATGCCCTTGCCAAGTTTGGTACAGATGAGGCAACGGTGCATTCCTACACGGATTATTTTCCATTTGGACTTCGAAAAATCCACATGATTACCAAGGCTGTGCCAAAGGGAATGAAGCTACACACATTGTTTCCGCTACTGATGTACCATTCCAGATGGGACGAGCTAAAGGACGAGGATTGGCATTTTAAATATAGTATGTACCACGACGATTTACGTGGATATGTGAAGCTCGCAGGACAGTCACCAACATTCGCCAAGGATAAATCCATGACTGAAGAAAATCTAAAGGCGATTGGGCTTGCTTCGGGAAAGTACATGGAAGATAAGTTTGAGACGATTGTAAAGATTTACGATTTGTGCAAGAAAAATGGAGTTGAACTGAGACTTATAAAGACACCGGTCTACGATGAAAAGGTGTATAGTGAAAATTTAAGAGAGTTTTCGAAATTATGCAGGGAAAAAGGACTGGATTTTTATGATTTTAATGGGGATAAAGATAGGATTGGACTGGTAGAAACTGATTTTTATGACCCAGGGCATTTGAACGAAGAAGGAGCGACCAAGTTCACTAAGTTTTTTGAAGAGTGGATGGGGAAGAACTAGATATTTATTAAGATAATTAAGGAAGATGTATGTCTTCCTTTTTTTGTTTGTGTAGGGTGGAAAAATCATCCATGTTTAACCACACCAAGATTATACCCATTCGACTACGACGGTTCAGCTTTGCTTCACCGTCTTCGCTCAGGGTGACTGTCTTCCTTTGGGTTTTCAAAAAAACCACCATCCACCCACAACACAAAAACATTTTCCTCGCCACTATACATCCCCGCAACATTTGATATATAATATTAATATAAACAAAGAATTAATTTATACAAAGGAGTTTTTATGATACTTAACAATATTAGAGAACTTATGGAAAGGGAAGGCTTGGATCTATACCTTGTGCCTACCTTCGACCCACATGGTTCAGAATACTTACCTAATCACTACAACGAAAGACAATTCGTTTCAGGTTTTACTGGTTCTGCTGGAACCGCACTTATCACAAAAGATGCAGCTCTTCTTTGGGCTGATGGAAGATATTTTATCCAAGCGGAAAAGCAAATGTTCCCTGGATATAAACTTATGAAGATGGCGACTCCTGGTTATGACACCATTGAGGAATACATCTCCCATAATTTCAAATCTGGAACTCTTGGTCTAGATTTTGAACTTTATCCTGAAGCTTATTTCAAGAGACTTCGCGACAATATCCCAACTGATATAAAGATTGTCGATGCAAATCTTACTAAGGAACTTTGGAAGGACAGACCTGGTCTTCCTAAATCAAAGGTGTTTGTTCACGATGTGAAATATGCGGGCAAGTCTGCTTGTGAAAAATTATCTGACCTTAGAGCAGACATGAAAGACAGAGGTGCCGATGTTTTTGTGCTTTCTAAGCTTGACGACATCGCTTGGCTCTACAATTTAAGAGGCGCCGACATCAACTGTTGCCCAGTGTTCATCTCTTACACTATAGTAACTGATGATTCTGCTACTATCTATGTGGACCTTGAACAGGCTAAGGATCTAAAAGATTTTAAGGATGCTAATTTCAAAGATTATAAAGAGTTCTTCGCAGATCTTGAAAAGATAAATGGCAAAAATGTGCTCGTTGACTCTGGATACACAAACCACAAGGCTTATGCAATCCTCGATGCTAATAACGAAATTATTAATCGCGCAAACCCAACTGATTACAGAAAAGCGATTAAGAACAAGGTGGAACTAGACAATCAAAAGAGAGTCTACGTTATCGATGCGGTTGCAATCACCAAGTTTATAAAATGGGCAAAGGAAAACCACACAGACGAAGTGACTGCTACTAAGAAACTTCTTGAATATAGAAAAGAGTCAGACGAATTTTTCTACGACAGTTTCGATACCATCTGTGCATATGGTCCAAATGCGGCGATGATGCACTATCATGCAACTGAAGCTGACCATGCAAAGATTGAAAATCATGGATTCCTTCTTGTGGATTCCGGCGGACAATACCTCGGTGGCACCACAGATATTACTAGAACAATCGCAGTTGGTGATTTAACTGAAGAAGAAATCCGCGACTACACACTTACTCTTAAATGCCATCTTGCACTTCTAAACACTGTATTTCTAGAAGGAACTTCAACCATAGCTATTGATGGAATCACTAGAATAAATCTTTGGAAGCACCACATGGATTACAAATGCGGAACCGGCCACGGCGTTGGTCATTTTCTAAACGTTCACGAAGGTCCTCACGGCATCAGCCCAAGAGCTGGTAGAAACGTGCCTATGGAACCTGGAATGATCGTATCCAATGAACCAGGTGTGTACAAAGAAAACAAACACGGAATTAGAATCGAAAATATTATGGAATGTGTGGACGATGGAAAGTATCCAGACGGCAGATTTTTCAAATTTGAATCACTTTCATATATTCCATTTGATCTAGCTGCAATCGACAAAGATCTTTTAACTAAGGAAGAAATCGAAACTTTAAATAATTATCATAAAAAAACATATGAGCTACTAGCACCACATTTTGACGGGGAAATGCTAGAGTTCTTGAAACACGAAACTAGAGAAATATGAACTTAAGAGAAAAATTAGCCATGCTCCCGGAAAACCCGGGAGTTTATCTTATGAAGGATAAGACCGATGCGGTAATCTACGTCGGCAAGGCTAAGAATCTTAGAAATAGAGTCAGACAATACTTCGGCTCCTATGGCAAGTCCACGAGAAAAGTGGAATCCATGGTAAAAAATATCAGTGATTTTGAATATATAATAGTAGGAAATGAAGTGGAGTCCTTGATCCTCGAGTCAAACCTCATAAAGGAACTCTCTCCCAAGTACAATATACTTCTTCGAGATGACAAACAGTATCCATACATCAAAGTAACGGTTAAGGACAGATTTCCAAAGGTGGAAAAGACGAGGAGAATAATAAAGGATGGAGCCAAGTACTTCGGACCATATCCAAATGTCATGGCAGTAAACGACGCCATCACAGTCTTTGAAAAACGCTACATGATTAGAGACTGCAAACTAAACTTAAATAAAAAACCACTAAGCTTCAAACCATGCTTAAACTTCTTCATCAAGAAGTGCATGGGACCCTGCAAAGGGGACGTGACGGAAGAAGAATACCAGCCGATGATCGATGATATCCTAAACTTCCTTTCAGGAGATGACACACTTATAAATTCACTGGAAAAAGAGATGCTCGATGCATCGAAGGGTCTTAACTTTGAAAAAGCGGCGGAGCTAAGGGACATGATGAATTCCCTTATAGCATTGCAAGAAAAGCAACTTATGGACAATGTCAACACAGACAATCGTGACATCATCGCCTTTGCAAGGGGTATGGACTCTGTAGTTGTGCAGATATTCTTTATCAGGCTCGGCAAAATCGTCGGCAGAGAACATTTTTTAATCGAAGACCCTTACGGAGCAACGGATGAGGAAATCATCTCTGACTTTATGAAACAATTCTACATGGGAGCGGCATTTGTGCCGAAGGAAATCCTCACAGAATCCATGCCGGAGGACAGCGAAATCCTGGAAGAATTCCTATCAGAAAAAGCAGGAAAAAAGGTGAAGATCAGCGTCCCACAAAAAGGGGAAAAATCTCATCTTATGAGTCTTGTGCGTAAAAATGCACTGGACATGGTCTCAAAATATCAGGACTCCTACGAATCAAAGATGAAATCCAACCTAATCGCATTGGAAAAACTACAAGAAGCTCTAAACCTAAAGAAAATACCAAAGAGAATCGAATGTTATGACATCTCAAACATCTCCGGAGTGGAATCGGTAGGCTCCATGGTGGTATTTGAAAATGGCGACGCCAAAAAATCCGACTACAGAAAATTTAGAATCAAGACCGTAGTGGGACCAGACGATTACGCATCACTAAAAGAAGTCCTAGAGAGAAGATTCAAAAGAGCGAAGGAAGATCAAAAAGGATCATTCACGCTACTTCCTGATCTAATCCTCATGGACGGAGGCAAAGGACAAGTGGGCATAGCCAAGCAGGTAATGGAAGAGATGGGCATCGAAATAGAAGTTGCAGGCCTCGTGAAAGACGACTTCCACACCACCAGAGCAATCATCTACGAAAATAGAGAAATCCCACTAGAAATAAGAGGTGGACTCTACAGGCTTCTCTACAAAATACAAGAAGAAGCCCACAGATTCGCAATAGGCTACCACAGAAGTCTCCACTCCAAGACCGCATTTAAGTCAGAGCTTGATGACATAGAAGGCATAGGCAAAATAAGAAAACAAAACCTGATGAAACACTTCAAAACCATAGATAAAATAAAAGAAGCAACCATCGACGAATTGATGGAAGTGCCGTCGATGAACAGAACCTCGGCGGAAGAACTCTACAATCATTGGAGGAAAAAATGAGTTACTACACCCTCATGGATTTAAAAGCAGAACTGAACTTCAAACTGGTATATCAAGCCAAAAGATACTTCACAGTAAGCATCACAGAACCAGAAGTCAACAGACCAGGGCTACAACTAGCAGGCTACTTCAGAAAATTTAAAAACAAAAGACTACAAATGATAGGAAACCAAGAATGGTACTACCTATCAGAAATGGAGTCGGACAAGAGAAGAGAAAGCCTAGACAAACTCTTTGAACAAGACGTGCCGGCGGTCATCTTTGCAGCAGGCAACGAAGTCTTCAAAGAAGCCTTGGAATCAGCAGAAAAATACGACATCACCATATTTAAAATCGACAAGAAGACCAACATTGTTCTAGAAGAACTGAAAAACTTCATAGACGAAGCATTGGCACCAACCACGAGGATTCATGGAGTGCTCCTTGACGTATACGGAGTAGGAGTAATCCTTACAGGAGATTCAGGAGTCGGAAAATCAGAAACCGCCCTAGACCTAATTGCCAAAGGCTCAAAACTCATCTCCGACGATTCAGTCATAATAAAGAAGATGGACGATAGACTAATAGGCACAAGCCCAGAAATCACAAAACACTTCATGGAAGTAAGAGGAGTAGGGATCATAGATATCCAAAAATTCTTCGGAGTCGGCTCCGTCATGGAAAAGAGAGAAGTCGAAATGATCGCCCACCTAGAACTTTGGGACGACGAAAAAGAATACGTAAGACTCGGACTAGAAGACACTTACCAAGAAATCTTAGGAGTGGACGTAGTCAAGTACACCATTCCGGTGAAACCAGGACGACATACCGCCATGATCATAGAAGTCGCAACCAATAACTTTAAACAGAAACAACTGGGCTACAACCCAGCAGTAGCATTAAACGAAAGAATTATGTCATCCATAAGAAAGAGAAAAGAAAATCAAAGAAGGGACTAGCCCTTCTTTTTTGTTTGGAGAGGAATAATCAAATCAGAGGTCGTGGGTTCGAATCCCACTGCCTAATTGCCCGTAGCGGAACCTTCCACTTGGTCATCCTGAGCGAAGACGGTTTACCGTCGAAGTCGAACGGATCTGACATATATTTGACCCATCTTTTCCAAAAAAATTTTAAAATAAACCCTCCCAACTACAGTCACCCTGAGCGAACGAAGTGAGTCGAATGGGTATAACCTCCGAAGGTCAAGACTAAGCAAATAAAATAATTTTAAAATTACTAATTAATAATAGTTATCACGCTATACGTATAGCATCAAAAATAATCAGTCATCAATAGATAACCCCACCATGGTTATACCCATTCGACTCCAGCTCCTTCGTCGCTTCCGCTCAGGGTGACAGCCTTCATTGAGTTTTCTTTTGAAACAATTCAATTATGTGGTCGTCTTCCTTTTTAAAATTTACAGAAAGAGCCTTCCCAACTACCGTCACCCTGAGCGAACGAAGTGAGTCGAATGGGTATAACCTCCGAAGGTCAAGACTAAGCAAATAAAATAATTTTAAAATTATTAATTGATAATTGTTATATCTCATGCTCTACGTATAGCACCAAAAAAACAAACCCCAAAAAACAAAAATCAAACAAAAAAACAAATAAATATTATCAAAAACCGCACAAAACCCCTTGCAAAAAATCCACAACCCTTGTATAATTTAATTAAGGTCAAATAAGGTCAAAAACATTTAAGCACATGGAGGACATATGGAATATAAAGATTATTATAAAATATTAGGCGTAGAGAAAGACGCAACTGAACAGAAAATCAAATCCCAATACAGAAAATTGGCGAAGAAATACCATCCGGACCTAAATCCAGATGACAAGGTTGCACAGGAAAAGTTCAAAGAAATTAACGAAGCCTACGAAGTTCTAGGGGACAAGGAAAAGAGAAAGAGATACGACACCTTTGGTTCTAACTACGACTTCGCAGGGGGACAAAACTTCGACCCTTCTCAATATGGCTACACATATACTTCCAGCGGCAATGGCGGCGGCTTTTCAGACTTTTTTGATTTAATATTTGGTCGTGATGCAAAATCCAATCAAGGAGGTTTCGGCGGATTCTCCATGGGAGACATCTTCTCCGACTTTGGAGGCGGTGGCAAGAAGAGAACTGCCAGAGCTCAAAGACCAACTTATAACACAGAACTAGAAATCACACTGAAAGAAGCATACCAAGGCAAGACCGAAAAAGTGAGCCTTAATATAGAAGGAAAAAATATCGAAATTGAACTCAAAATCCCAGCAGGAATTACCGAAAATAAAAAGATCAAAGTAAAAGCAGATAAGTACGGCATAACCGCCGACATCATGTTTAAAATAAAGATAAAACCAAACAGAAAATTCAAATTAGAAGGACTAAACTTAGA
>CAMYEJ010000044.1 GCA_947254665.1 uncultured Peptoniphilus sp. | reverse complement strand
GGTGACTGTCTTCATTAGGTCTTTCTTTGTAGAACTCGACTGCCTCTCAGGGTGAATGTCTTCCTTTAGGTTTTATTTTTTAAAATTTATGTAGGTGGTCGTCACCCTGAGCGAACGTAGTGAGTCGAACGGGTATAAGCTGTTTTTAACCTAGTCTTTTCAACTAATTCATCCTTACGTAACCTCACCAGAGTTAGACCCATTCGACTCCAGAGCCTTGCGGCTCTTCCGCTCAGGGTGACTGTCTTCATTAGGTCTTTCTTTGTAGAACTCGACTGCCTCTCAGGGTGACTGTCTTCCTTTAGGTCTTTCTTTGTAGAACTCGACTGCCCCTCAGGGTGACTTTCTTCATTAGGTCTTTCTTTGCAGAGCCTCTCGGCTGTGGAAGCAAAATTCTTCCGCTACAAAAAAACCTACATTTAAAATAAAAACCCCTGTTAGTACAGGGGCTCATAAACTAGTCTTCCTAATTCACTTTCTTTTCTTCTCTTATTCTCTCTGATAGTAATGGAAGTATGGTGAATAGATCTCCAACTATTCCATAGTTTGCAATTTTCATTATCTTTGCATCCTTGTCGCTATTTATTGCTATTATTAGTTCTGATTCTTTCATTCCATTTGTATGTTGTAATGCTCCAGAAATTCCAACTGCTATATATAGTTTTGGTTTTACAGTTTTGCCTGTTACTCCTACTTGTAGACTTTTATCTGCCCAGCCGTTATCTACTATTGGTTTTGTAACTCCGAATTCTGCTCCAAGTGCTTTTGCAAAGTCCTTCACAACCTTTAGTCCTTCTTCGTCTTTTACACCCATTCCTGCTGCGACGATTACTTCTGCGTCTTCTAGATTTAGATGCTCATGGTCTTCGTCCTTTACGAAGGAAAGTATTTTGTTAAGTGGACTTTCTACTTCAATCTTTTCTTCTATTACTTCTGCTTTGTGCTCTTCATCGTGGAATAGTTCTACTCCGGTCTTGTTGCCAACGGTTCCTATTTTAGGTGTGCTTGTAATTCTGATGTCTGATAATAGTTTTCCGTCGAAGGTTGGTCTGATCCACATAATGTCAGATTTATCTTCTGTTAATTTTATTTCTTGGCAATCTGCAACTAGTCCGATTTCTCTCTTAGCTGTGATCCTTCCACCAATATCTCTTCCGTTTACTGATGATCCGATTAGCACTGCATATGGTTCGTACTTGTCGATTAATTTATCTAGTGCATGGGCAGCTACCTTTGAATCGAAGTTTTTGAATTTTTCATCTTCAACTAGGATTACTTTGTCTGCTCCATATCTTTCTAATTCTTCTATTAGTCCCGCTCTTTTTTCTGTAAATAGCACTGCTACTACTTGTCCACCTAGACCTTCTGCCAAATGTCTTGCGTTTGCTAGTAGTTCAAATGTTAGGTTTGTGATCTTTTGTTCAAATGTTTCACAAACCACCCAAATATTTTTACTCATATTCATAATTCACCTTAGATCCTTTTGTTGTCCTTTAGTATTTTTATGATTTCTTCTACTTTTTCTTCATCGCTGTTCTTTTCGATGATTAAACCCTTTTGTACTTCTGGTGGTGCAAATACTGATCCAACTACGGTTCTAGATCCTTTCATGCCCATCTTATCAAGCTCGAAATCAATATCTTTTTCTGTCAAGATTGTTATTTCTTTAGTCATTTCTTCAGATTTCTTAGGATTTATATTCTTTCTAAGAGTACTTACAAGGGCTGGCATCTTTACAGATTCTTCTTGAAGTCCGCCGTTTATTCTTCTCTTAGCTATAACTTCGTTGCCTTTTACTTCTACACTTTCCGCATAGGTTAAAGAGTTAAGTCCAAGTTTTTCTGCAAGTTGTGGTCCTACTTGTCCAGTGTCTCCGTCCAATGTTTGAGTTCCAGTAAGTACTAAATCAAATTCTCCTAGATGTTTTGCAGTGGTTGAAAGCACGTATGAAGTCGCAAGTGTATCTGATCCTCTAACTGCCATGCTGGAGATGATGTAGATTTCATCTGCTCCCATTGAATAAGCAATTTCAAGTTCCCCTTTTATAAAGTCAGGTCCCATGGATGCAACCACAATCTTGCCACCATGTTTCTTTTTAAGTTCGCAGGCTGTATAAATTGCTGCTAAATCTGGTGGATTTATTATGCTTTTAACTCCATCTCTTATAAGATTGTTGGTTTCTCTATCTATTTTGCAATCGGAAACTTTTGGTACTACCTTTGCAAATACTAATATATTCATAAATACCTCCATAATTTATATCATAATAGTATTATACCCCTCTTCATTGGATAGAAGCAATTTTCTTAACCATATTAATAATTTTACTACCTTTTAATTTTCGTTCTTTTTAGATAGAATAGAAGAGAGGTGTAAGATGAGTAAAAAGAGTTTTTTTGATGGCCTAGAAGAAAAATGGCAAAAGGAAAAAAAGGTTCGTATTGCCGCTAGGAAGCGCCAAGCAAAATTTAAAGAAGATTTAAGAGAAGAAAATAGAAATCTGACCAAAGAAATGCGTTTTAAAAAACTCTATAAATTTTCTTACATCGTTGTGATATACCTACTTGCCCGTATGGCATTTAGATATTTTATGCATAAAGATGTATTTGTAGCTAATGATATTCTGTTTGGAATCATAACCATGGGTATCTATGCTCTTTATATTTTTAAATGGGCAAAGGAGAAATAATAATGAAAATAATAGCTACTACTACATTTGGCTTAGAAGCGGTTCTAAAGAGAGAACTCATCGCCCTAGGCTACGATGTAACTACTGAAAACGGAAGATGTATCGTCGAAGGAGATCTAAGAGATATTGCAAAACTAAATCTAAATCTTAGATGTGCAGATAGGGTTTTGATCGAACTTTTAAATTTCAAGGCGACTACATTTGAAGATCTATACCAAGGAGTTTTGAAATTCCCTTGGCATGAATATATATCCATCGACGGCAACTTTATCGTGCAAGGTCGTTCTAAAAATTCAAAACTATTTTCTGTTTCCGACTGTCAAAGGATCACAGAAAGAGCGATTATAGACGTAATGAAAAAGTATTACGACATAGATTATTTTGAAAAATCAAAAGAAAGATATAAACTAGAAGTTGCTCTTCGTGATGATATCGCAAGCGTAACACTAGATACTTCCGGAGATGGACTTCACAAGAGAGGATACAGAGCTAGAAACTACAAGGCTCCCCTTTCAGAAACTATTGCCGCTGCACTAGTTATGCTTTCATTTTGGAATCCGGACAGGATTCTTCACGATCCTTTCTGCGGTTCTGGAACCATCCTAATAGAAGCTGCAATGATTGGCAAGAATATTGCACCGGGACTTATGAGAAAATTCGATTTTGAAAAATTTAAATTCTTTGACGAAGAAATCATGAAAGAAGAAAAGAAGCTCGCCTACGAAAGAATTGACTACGACAAGACTCTTAAACTTTACGGCTCCGACATCGAACGCGGTGCAATTGAAATCGCAAAAGACAACGCAGAACTCTTGGGACTAGAAGAAGATATAACCTTCTTTGAAAAAGACATAAGAGATCTTATAATCGGCGACGATTACGGTGTCATCATCACAAACCCGCCTTATGGAATAAGAATCGGAAAAGATGTAAAAGAGCTCGAAAAAGAACTTGGACTTCTTCACAAATCATGTCCAACCTGGAGCGTCTACGCAATCTCAGGAGACGAAGATTTCGAAAAGAATTTCGGCAAAAAAGCAGACAGAAATAGAAAACTCTACAACGGAGGAATCAAAACCTACTATTATCAATACTTAGGGCCTAAACCTAGGGGGTAGTTATGGAAAAACTTAGCTCTAAAATTAATTTAAATATCTTAAATGGAATAGCAGACCTAGTGAGAGTTTTGGATTCAAAAAATCAAGTAATCTTCGTAAACTCTGCAATGGAAGAGCTAATGGGTGCATCTGCAAAGGAGATGACCTGCGAACCTGATGGAAGATACTTCTGCAACCTTTCCGTCGCAGAAAGGACACTAAGAACAGGAGAGATTATCCAAAGAGAAGAATATATAGAAGGCAATTTCTATTCTGTGAAATGTTCCCCAATCTTTGACAATGGAGAAATCGTGGCGGTGGTGGAAGTGTTTCGAAACATCACCATGGAGAAGAAACTTCAAAACGAAATAATAAATAAAAACACAGAACTCGCAAGAGAAATGAACGAAGCAAAGAAGATTCAAGTAGGTCTACTCCCAGAAAAGGGATTTATCGGCGGAGCTATGATAGATTACATTTACAGACCATCCAATATTCTAAGCGGCGATATGTTCAACGTCTTCGAAATAAATAGGGACAACTTGGGAGTATATATCTCCGATACGGTTGGTCATGGATTCGCAAGCAGCCAGGTTACCATGTTTGTAAACTTTATGTTCAAAAGTCTAACCACCAAGGCACTTCTAAATCCATCCACAGCCCTAGAAGAAATCAAAAAGAAATTCAACTCCATAGACTTGGACGTAAACATTTACTTCACCTGTTTTTATGGAGTATATAATAGAAAAGAAAACACATTTAAATTTTCCAACGCCGGTCACAACCCTTGCCCTATCCTCACGCGAAATAGGACGAGCTACGAACTACTAACAGCAGGACTACCAATCTCGAGAATGTTTGAAGACGTAACCTACGAAGACAACGTGGTGGATCTCTTCTGCGGAGACAAGCTGCTATTCGTAACAGACGGTATCCCAGAGCTTAAAAATTCCTTGGGAGAAACCTATGGACTAAAAAGGCTTGGAAATATATTAAATAGACATAATGTAGATGAACTACAAGAAATACAGACAGATATAGTCCACTTCACCGCGAAAGAACCAAAAGATGATATGACCGCAGTGCTACTAAAAATTATGTAAGCGTCCAAAGGACGCTTTTTGTTTTGCATAAATTTATAAAGTCTTTTCGATGTTTTTAACGCAGGAACTTTTCAAAACCAATTTTTAGTATTAATTCTAACCAAAGCACAAATTCTACTTACAAAATTAAAATAATTTGATTACTATTTAAAATTATATCTAAACCTATACAAACAACTAAAACTTGCGGCGTGTTTTATCTTGTAAATCTAATAATCTATTACTCTGTTAATAGTTTTTCGCAAATGTTTACAAAAATTTTTACATTAGTGGTATAATTAAATTAACAATGTTATTTTATTGACATTTAAATTATTAAGGGGGACTATAATGGATTTTAATTTGGACAAACAGCACCTTCTATTACAACAAATGTATAGAGATTTTGCTGAAAACGAAGTAGAACCAATAGCAGCTGACATTGATATTTCAGAAGAAGTACCTTACGAAAATATCAAAAAACTTGCAAAATACGGATTTTTCGGTATTCCTTTCCCAAAGGAATATGGCGGACAAGGAGCAGACTATGTCGCTTACGCTATGGCAATCGAAGAACTTTCTAAGAAATGTGCAACTACAGGTGTAATCGTATCAGCTCATACATCACTTTGTGCTGCACCAATCTATGAAAACGGAACTGAAGAACAAAAGAAAAAGTATCTTCCAGACCTACTATCTGGTAAAAAAATCGGAGCTTTCGGTCTTACTGAACCAGGTGCAGGTACAGATGCAGCAGGACAACAAACAATCGCTGTACTCGACGGAGATCATTACATCCTTAATGGTACCAAAATATTCATAACAAATGCAGGATTCGCAGATATATTTATCATTATAGCTATGACTGACAAGAGCCAAGGAACTAAAGGTATCTCAGCATTCATCGTTGAACGTGGATTCGAAGGATTCAGAGTTGGAGAACCTGAAGATAAGATGGGTATTAGAGCATCATCTACTTGCGAACTTATATTTGAAAACTGTAAAGTTCCTAAAGAAAACCTACTTGGAAGAGAAGGTAAAGGATTTGGTCTTGCAATGAAGACTCTTGACGGTGGTAGAATCGGTATCGCTTCACAAGCTGTAGGTATCGCAGAAGGAGCAATCGACGAAACCATTAAGTATACAAAAGAAAGAAAACAATTTGGAAGAAGAATTTCACAATTCCAAAATACACAATTCCAACTTGCTGATATGAAGACTAAGGCAGAAGCAGCTCAACTACTAGTATATAGAGCAGCAGACGCTAAGCAAAACAAAATACCATACTCACACTACGCAGCTATGGCTAAATTATTCGCTTCAGAAACTGCATCCGATGTAACCAGAAGATGCTTACAATTATTCGGCGGATACGGATACACCAAAGACTATCCTATCGAAAGAATGATGAGAGATGCAAAGATAACAGAAATCTACGAAGGTACATCCGAAGTAATGAGAATGGTTGTATCCGGCTGGATGGGAGTTAAATAGGAGGTAAATGATGAAAATAGTTGTTTGTATTAAACAAGTACCGGACACAAATGAAGTAAGACTAGATCCTGTTACCAACACTCTAATAAGAGATGGAGTTCCTAGTATTATAAACCCAGATGACAAATCAGGACTTGAAACTGCACTTAGAATAAAAGACGAACATGAAAATGTAGAAGTAACCGTAGTATCAATGGGACCTCCACAAGCAGAACTAGCACTTAGAGAAGCCCTAGCAATGGGAGCAGACAAAGCAATCCTAGTAACTGACAGAGCATTCGGAGGAGCAGACACCTGGGCAACATCATGTACAATCGCAGCAGCACTAGAACACCTAGACTATGATCTAATCATCACAGGACGTCAAGCAATCGACGGAGACACAGCACAAGTAGGACCACAAATTGCAGAACACATTGGAATCCCACAAGTATCATACGTAGAAGATCTAGAACTAAACGGTGACCATCTAACAGTTAAGAGACAATTCGAAGATAGACACCACGTACTAGAAGTAAAACTACCATGCTTAATAACCGCACTAACAGAACTAGCAGAACCAAGATACATGTCAGTAGGCGGAATCTATGACGCATATGAAAAAGAAATAACAACTTGGGGACTTGAAGACATAAAAGACAAGCTAGACCTTGCAAACATTGGACTAAAAGGATCACCAACAAAAGTTAAGAGATCATATCCAAAACAAGGTAAAGGCAAAGGCGAGCTACTAAAGGATCTATCAGCAGACGAAGCAGCACAAGCAATAGTAGCAAAACTTCAAGAAAAGTATATAATCTAAGAGGTGAATCATGAGTAAAGACGTATATGTATTTATAGAACAAAGAGACAACCAGCTACAAAAGGTTGGAATCGAGCTTCTAGGAAAAGCAAGAGAACTTGCTGACGATTTAGGCCAACAAGTAGTAGCAATGCTTCTTGGTGACAACGTAAAACAACACGCAGAACTTCTAATTCACCACGGAGCAGACAAAGTAATCGTAGTAGAAGATCCAATGTTAAAAGAATATGTGACAGAACCATACGCAAAGGCTATTGCACATATCATCAAAAAATACGATCCAGAAATAGCACTATATGGCGCATCATCAATAGGAAGAGACCTAGCACCAAGACTAGCAGCTAGAATCCACACAGGACTAACAGCAGACTGTACAGGACTAGAAATAGACGAAGAATCTAAAAACCTATTAATGACAAGACCAGCATTTGGTGGAAACCTAATGGCAACCATCCTATGCGAAGACTTCAGACCACAAATGGCAACAGTAAGACCAGGCGTAATGCAAGCACTACAAACAGACACAAGTAGAAAAGGCGAAGTAATAGAAGAAAAAGTAGACTTCGAACCAAAAGACATGAACGTAAAAATTGTAGACATCGTAAAATCTGAATCAAAGAAGAAAGACATCACAGAAGCAGCCATCCTAGTATCAGCAGGACGTGGAATAGGCGGACCAGAAGGATTCCAAAACCTACAAGACCTAGCAAAAGTACTAGAAGCAGAAATCTCATCATCAAGAGCAGTAGTAGATGCAGGCTGGACAACCAAAGATCGCCAAGTAGGACAAACAGGTAAGACAGTAAGACCAGAAGTATACTTCGCACTAGGAATCTCAGGAGCAATCCAACACGTAGCAGGAATGGAAGACTCAGACCTAATAATAGCAATCAACAAGAACGAAGGAGCACCAATCTTTGACGTAGCAGACCTAGGCGTAGTAGGCGACATCAACGCAGTAGTTCCAAAACTAACAGAAGCTCTAAAGAGAGAAAAGAAACTAAAAGCAGAAATCGAATAAAATAAAAATGTAAATAGATTAAATAATAACAAAATAAACTAGAAAGGGAGAATCAAATGAGAAATAAAAAGAATTTTCGTTTTTCAACTATAGCCCTTGCTTTCACAATGTTAGCATCGACGTGTTGCTTTCCTTTAACAACGGATGTAGTAGTAGCAAAGGAAGCAACCCAAATGGGAGGAATTAGAGGTGCAGATGACGATACATCTGCAAATCAAACTTTTGATGACTCCAAAATCGAAGGTGCAGACTCTAACACTCTTTCAAACTTATTAAAAGAATTACCAGAAAAAGTTGAAAATAATAGTAAGGTCAATAATAATATGAATGACTTGGGAGACAAGTCTGGAGTGGAATCTGGAAAAATAAAGGAAATTACAGAGTTTGGTGGATGGACTGCAATTGATGGTGGTAAATTTGCCATCGCAAAAAAAACTCAGTATGGATTCTTTCCTATAGGATTAATAAATGTCACAAGAGCTGGCGGAAAAGATGGAGGAGCAGAAACTGCCTTTGTACAAGAAAGTGTCCTTGACAAAACAAATGACTATACTCTCCTATTAGGCAAAGCTGTAACAGGTGCTAATAGAACTGAACCAGCTTATAATGGCACTCCATATAAACATACAGGTGAGTGGAAAGAAATTGCAAGAAATGTAAAGGGATTTAAGGGTATAGAAAAAACCTTTAAAGCCTATTCTCCAGCCACAGGTTCAAATGTTAAAGTTGGATTTAAAATAGGTTATACAGGAGATATTGATGGTAAAAAAGCCAAATACAAAGTAGAAGTTCTTGCTCATACTGAAACTAGAGAATGGAAAAATATATATACAAAAGAATTCTATCCAACAGATAACGATGCTGAAGTGAAAGCCGCAAAAGATGGAAATGTTAGTGCATTTAACGTCACAGGAATGACCAAAGATCAAGCGGAAGAAAAAATGAAACTTTTTAATATAGTACCTAACGGAACAGTTGGCACATTTACTAGTAATGACATCCAACTACCTAAAGGAGCAACAGAATATAAGGTAAAAATTTCTATAGCAGATCAAGATAGGTTAGGTATGAGCTACCAATCTAAGTTTGAACTTTATGCTCTTCCTATCAGCGGAGCTGATTTTAACATAGCTCAAGATACAAAACAATTAGCTAAATATCTTTTCACTCAAATTTACAATAAGCTGCTCGATGAAAAAGCTGAAGATATAAAAAATATGACACCAGAAAGCATCAAGGCTTATGAAGAAGCTTTGAATGCAATGAAAGACTTAAGTGAAGCGAAAGATGTAAAGAGCAATCAAGATTATATCAATGCATTAACAAATGTTGAAGGGAAAAAAGAAGCTTTAAAGCTTATGGTTAACCCTCCTCAAAACCCTATTGAAGTGGCAAACCCAGCACAATTGACAGCAGAAGAAAAAGGTAAAGTAAGAGAAGCAATAAAAGCAGCAAATCAAGCATTAAATTTAACTGACAATGAAATTGAAGTAAAAGAAGACGGTTCTGTTGTTGTTACTAAGGATAATAAGACTGCTAATGTTCCTGCTGATAAAGCTGTAACTAAAAAGCTTATGGTTAATCCTCCTCAACAAGCTGTTGAAGTGGAAAATCCAGCACAATTATCTGACACTGAAAAGCAAGCAGTTAAGGATGCAATAAAAGCAGCAAACAAATCATTAAATCTAACTGACAATGAAATTGAAGTAAAAGAAGACGGTTCTGTTGTTGTTACTAAGGA
>CAMYEJ010000043.1 GCA_947254665.1 uncultured Peptoniphilus sp. | reverse complement strand
TTATAAGAAAAATATATCGATATTAAAAATAAAATTATATATATAAAATCTTCCATTAACTTGTAATTCTCCATTAACTCCTTTTCTATATTATATAGTTATTTAGTGAAAAAGTCTATTGATGTGTGTATTTTGTTGCAGAGTCAACTGAAGATGATTATTTTGTAGCGGAAGCATTTTGCTTCCACAGCCGAGAGGCCCTATTTAATAACACTAAAGGAATACAGTCACCCTGAGCGGAAACGGCTCTGCCGTCGTAGTCGAATGGGTCTAACCCTGGTGTGGTTATGACTGGGTGACCAAGTGGAGGATGTTTTAATATTTTTTTGGAATAGAAGGGTTAAATATAGGTCAGATCCTTCGACTCACTACGTTAGCTCAGGATGACCAGTTTGGAGAGTATTACACGCATGAAGGCTTGAATAAAAAGAATTTAGCACCTAAGATATTAGAAGCAGATTGCTTCCGCTACAGTGTAGTTACAAGGACTTGGTCCTCGGAGGTTATACCCATTCGACTCGAAACCTTCGGTTTCTCGCTCAGGGTGACTGTAGTTGGGAGGATATTCTCTATAAAATTCCAGAGGAAGACAGTCACCCTGAGCGGCAGTCGAGTTCTGCAAATCAGCCTTCACTTCGTTTGGCTTCTTTGGAACTCTTTGCACAAGACCTGCTACGAAATCAAAGATTTCGGCTAGGGCTTTGAACGGGTATAACCCTGGTGTGGTTAAACATGGATGATTATTCCCACACAAAAACAAAAAAATAGTGAGGTTACCCTCACTAAATTTTTAACTTTATTCAACTGTTACGGATTTTGCCAAATTCCTTGGTCTATCTACGTCGATTCCTTTTGCTACTGATGTATAGTATGCGAGTAGTTGCATTGGGATAGCTGTTAGAATCGGCATTAGTATATCCATATTTTTTGGTAGGATTACTACTTTTCTACAGGTTGTCTTTAGCATTTCTAATTCGTCATCGATTCCTATTCCGTATACCCATCCTCCTCTTGCGGAGATTTCTTTGATATTTGACTGAGTCTTTGGTAGGAGTTCTTCATTTCCTGCGATTGCAAATGCTGGCGTCTTGTCTTCTATTAACGCTAGTGATCCGTGTTTTAGTTCTCCTGCTGGAAATGCTTCTACATGGATGTAGGTGACTTCTTTTAGTTTTAGTGCTCCTTCTTTTGCTGATAGGTAGTCTATGCCACGTCCTATATAGAATGATGATTCTGCATCTTTTATTTCTTTTGCTATTTCTTCTATTGTGCTGTGATTTTTTAAGATTTCTGTTATTTGTTCTGGTACTTTTGTTAGATTTTTTATAACTTCTCTTACTTCTTCTTCTGTCATCTTGCCGGTTTTATAAGCGAAGTCTAGTGCCAAGAAGTATAGTGCGACTAGTTGGGTTGTGTATGCTTTTGTAGAGGCTACTGAGACTTCTGGTCCTGCGTAGCAGTAGATGGTCTTGTCTGATTCTCTATCTATGGATGAGCCTACTACGTTTGTGATTGAAAGTACTTTTGCTCCTCTTCTTTTGGCTTCTTTTATGGCTGCTAATGTGTCCGCTGTTTCTCCTGATTGTGACACTACGATTAGAAGTGAATTTTCATCTATAAATGGATTTTGATATCTAAATTCTGATGCGATTTCTGCATATACTGGTCGTTTTGCAAATTTTTCGATTGCAAATTTACCTACTTCTCCTGCGTGGTGTGCTGTTCCGCATGCTACTACGTAGATGGTTGAGAATTTTTCGATTTCTTCTTTTGTAAATCCATTTTCTAAGTTTATAAACCCATCTTTTACTCTTATGGAGATGGCTTCTTTTATTGCTCTAGGTTGTTCGTTTATCTCCTTGATCATGAAATGGTCGTAACCTTCTTTGGTTGCTTTTTCATAGTTCCAGTCGATAATTTTTACTTCTCTTTCTACTTCTTTATCATCTTTGTCAATGATTTTGTATTCTTTTTTGTTTGAATATAATAAATCTCCTGATTCTAAGAAGATTACTTTCTTTGTATATTCGATTATGGATGTGATGTCTGATGCTACTATGATGCCGTCTTCTGTAATTCCTGCGATTAGCGGTGCATCTTGACGCATAGCGATTAGTGTATCTGGATCGTGGTTGGATAGGATTCCAATTGCGTAAGATCCTTCAAGCATTTTTCTTACCTTTAGTACTGTATCCAAAATATTATTTTCATAGTACTTTGCAAGGATTCCTGCTACTACTTCTGTATCTGTGTCGGATTTAAATTTATATCCGTCATTTAGTAGTTCTTCTTTTAAATCCATGTAGTTTTCGATTATTCCGTTGTGTACTACTGAAATCACTCCGTCCATTGACATATGAGGATGGGCGTTTTCGTCTGTTGGAACGCCGTGGGTTGCCCATCTTGTGTGTCCGATTCCTATTGTAGGTACATATTTTAAATTTCTATTTTTTATTTCATTTTCAAGTACATTTAGTCTTCCTGCTTTTTTTATGGTTTCTATCTTTCCGTCATGGATGACAGAGATACCAGCAGAGTCATAACCTCTGTACTCTAATTTTTCTAATCCATTAACAATTATGTCTAATGCATTTTGTTTTCCGTCATAGCAAACAATTCCGCACATAATTACCTCCGATAAATTTACTCGGCTCCACTTTGCCAATTCTGTTTTGCGATTACTCGCATATTTGTATGGCACTTAGGCTGTGGTACCTTTGAGACATCCGCCGAATTTTCGATAATCTCACTCCTCGTCAACCAAAAAGGTTCTGGCGCTTCAAAATTTTTGCCTGTTAAATTATTTTACCACAAAAGCTTCGTATCTTGAAGAGTTTTGCTATAAATGATAGAATATTCACATATAGGAGGTAACATGAATAAAGAAATTTTAGCAAAAGTAAACGATAGAGAAATAACAAACGAAGACTTAAATATATTTTTATCTCAATTAGATCCAAATACGAGGATGTACTTTACTCAAAACAATATGATGGATCAAGTTGTAGATGAACTTATTTACCAAGAGATGATCTACATGGAAGCTATTGAAAAGGGATTGGACAAGGACGAAGATTTTGTAAAAGTCTTGGAAAAGACAAAGGAAACTCTTTTAAAATCCTATGCCCTTGGTAAATTACTAGAAACTGTTGAGATAACTGACGAAGATCTAAAGAATTACTATGAAGCTCACAAGGATAATTTCAAGAACAATGCTTCTGTTGAAGCTTCACATATCTTAGTTGAAGATGAATCTGTAGCTAAGGAAATCAAAGAAAAACTAGACAATGGAGCAGATTTCAAAGAACTTGCAAAAGAATATTCAAACTGCCCATCTAAAGAAAATGGCGGCAACCTAGGCGTGTTCACAAAGGGTCAAATGGTAAAAGAATTTGAAGATGCTGCTTTTAACATGGGAGTGGGAGAAATTTCTGATCCTGTTAAGACTCAGTTTGGATACCACATTATAAAAGTTACAAACAAGAACGACGAATCCGTAAGAACTTTTGAAGAAGCTAAACCGGACATCGAAAGACTTGTAAGAAGAGAAAAAGAAAAAGATCTTTATAAACACACTGTAGAAAGACTATACAAAAAATACAATGTTACAAAAAACTCAAAGGACAAATAAGTCCTTTGGGTATAAAGTAAGCGGAGGAGTATATGAAACTACAACTTTTTAATTTTATAGATGAAACTCTTTCTTGCTTAGGAAAGAACTACGATCTTTTGCTAGATGCCTCTAGGGATATTTCAAATTTCTTTAGAAAAGAATTTCAAGAGGAAGAGGGATTTGTAAATATTTCTTACAGAGTTAAAAGTAGATCCTCTGTAAAAGAGAAAATCGTCAGAAACAATTATTATCTAGACAGGATGTCTCCAGAAGAAACTCTTCTAGAGATGCAGGATTTAATCGGTATTAGAATCGAATGTAGATTCAACAAAGATGAAGTAGATATCTTTAACAAGATTAAGGAAATTTTCTGTGTCTACATAGATAATGACTATAATACAAATAATATCGATAGAAGGATACTACTTAAGCTCTCAGACAAACAGCCGATGATTCAAAAAAACGGCTTTAGAATTTACAAGATTGACGGACTTTTCAAGAGCAAAAGTGGAAGAAGTTTGCGCTTTGAACTACAAGTTAAGTCAATAGTCAATGTATTCTGGGGAGAAATCGACCACAAGGTCCTATACAAAAATTACAACTACATGATCACTGAAAATTTCTTCAGGGATATTTTAGGTTCTATAAGAACCAATCTAATCATGATTGACACTCAGCTTATGCTTCTTTACAACCACGTGGAAAGCATGGACGCTCAAAACTATGAGGACAATAAGAAGCAACTTAAAGTTCTTCTATCCAAGATTATCCACGACGTGTTTAACACCAAGGTGAGAGAAGAGCTGGGCATAGTTATAAATTTTAAAAACAACACTGACGTAATCGTAGACTACCTATTTATGAAGTGCGTAAAACAGAAGGAACTCTCCTATGGAGATCAGTTTATCAAACTTCTAAATAGAATCACCTCTATTTCTAATATGGAAATTGATCTAGAGAGCTACATTACCTTCGACAGACCACCTACATATGTGGATAGTTTTACCAGATCTGTAGGGGAAAGTCTAATAAATGTAATAAATGAAGATCTCTTCTGGAATATGTTTTTCAAAATCATATTCATCATAGAAGAAGGATCAAACGCAGAAAGTTTCGAAGAATTTTTATATTTCTTGAGATATAAATTTTCTCTCGTATTCATAGATGTATTTAAAGATAAGGACATCGACTACAATATCCAAAGACAAGTGGAAGATATACTTCTTAAAAAGGTTGCGGACAATTTCGCTGAAAATCTATCAGTGGAATATATCCTAGATTTAAGCCCAAAGTATATCGAAGATACTATCGAAAGTGTAGAGGATATACTTGAAAAGAACGACTTGGATGAAGCGATAGATGCCCTAAAGGAAGTGAAATAAGATGAAAGAAATCTATCTAGCAGGGGGATGTTTCTGGGGAGTAGAAGCCTACTACAAGAGGATTGACGGAATAGTTGATACAGAAGTTGGTTACGCCAATTCCAGAGTAGAGTCCCCAAGTTACAAAGAAGTATGTACCGGCAGAACAGACGCTGCAGAAACGGTTAAGATTATATATGACGAAGATAAAATAACTTTGGAAGAGATTTTAAAAGCTCTCTTTAAAGTAATCGACCCAACACTTATAAATAGACAGGGACCGGATATAGGAAGTCAATATAGATCTGGAATCTACTACACAGACGAAAACGATAGAAAAACCATAGAAAACTTCATAGAAAATGTAAGAGGCGACTACAAGATGCCCATTGCAACAGAAGTTATGAAACTTATAAATTTCTACGAAGCGGAAGACTATCACCAAGATTATCTGGACAAAAATCCAGATGGCTATTGTCATATAAAGCTTTAAAAAAATAAATTATACAAAGTAGGTGAATAGTGACTTACTTTAGAGTATAATTAAATAGAAGGGGGAGTATTTTTGTCAAAACTAAAACACTTAGAACCTGCAAAACTCTTCTATTACTTTGAAGAAATTACTAAAATACCTAGATGTTCTATGCATGAAGAACAGATAGCAGATTATTTATGTAAATTTGCAAAGGATAGAGATCTAGAACACTATAGAGATTCGGCAAACAATGTAATCATTGTGAAGAAACCATCTCCTGGATACGAAGATGTGGAGCCGATCATTTTGCAAGGCCATATGGACATGGTCTGTGAAAAAATATTTGAAAGCAAACACGATTTTTCAAAAGATCCTATAGACTTTGTAGTCGACAGGGACCTAATCATAGCTAAAGAAACCACCCTTGGAGCAGATAATGGGGTAGCAGTCGCAATGATGCTTGCCCTACTAGACGAAGAAAATTTACAAAATCCAAGGCTCGAATGTCTCTTCACCACCAACGAAGAGTCTGGCATGACCGGCGCAAGAAATTTGGATAGCAGCCCACTTACAGGGAAAAGACTTATTAATCTTGACTCTGAAGAAGAAGGAGTGGCTACAGTTGCCTGTGCAGGCGGTCAAAGATCACTATTAATCTACAAGATTGAAAGGGAAGAATTCAAAGAAAAGATGGATTTCTACGAACTTTCAATCAGCGGACTGAAAGGTGGCCATAGTGGCACAAACATCGACAAAGGCTATGCAAACGCAAATGTGAGACTTGCAAGAGCTCTATACAGATTAAATGAAAAATTCGATATTAAACTAATTTCCATAAATGGTGGAGTAAAAGAAAATGCAATTCCTAGAAGAGCATCTGCAAAACTTGCCATAAAAAAAGAAGATTTAAATGAAGTAAGACTTCTTATAATCAGACTTAACGCAGAATATGTAAAGGAACTTGGTAAGATTGATCCAGATGTAAGGCTCAACTTCGAAGCTTCACAAGAGGAAAAATACCATTACAAAGATGAACTAAAGGACAAAGTAATCTCAGTTCTAAATGTAATTCCAAACGGAGTCTTGACTTTCTCAAAAGATATTCCAGGGCTTGTGGAATCTAGCTCAAACTTAGGAGTAATAAGAGAAGAAGATGACGAACTTAAGATCATCTCTACCCTTAGATCATCTAGAGGAAGTCTAAAAGAATTTCTATCAGATAAGAACAAGATACTTGCAGAAGCATTTGGAGCAGAATATAAAGTCGTATCCAGCTATCCAGAATGGCAATATGAAGATCATTCTGAAGTGAGAGATTTAGTTGCGGATTCATATTTAAAATTATTCAACAAGAATATTGAATTCTATGCAATCCACGGCGGTCTTGAATGTGCAATATTTAAAGAAACCATAGGCAATATAGACATGGTATCTATAGGACCTAGCATGTCAGGGATACACGCACCTGGAGAAAGTCTCTCCATCAGCTCAACAAAGAGAGTATATGAACTTTTAAAAGAAGTTTTAAAAAATACAAAAGATAAATAGGAGGAAATATGAAAAAAGTATATCACGAAGACTGCGGTTGCGGATGTGGCTGCGGACACGACCATGATCATGATTTAGAAAATGAAGAAATTGAAACAATGGTACTAACATTAGAAGACGACACAGAACTTGAATGTCAAGCTCTAGGAGTTTTCGAATTCGAAGGAAATGAATATATTGCACTAGTTCCAATGTCAGGAGATCTAGAAGATGAAATCATCGTATTCGGATATGAAGAACTAGAAGATGATGAAGTAGCTCTTCACCAAATTGAATCAGACGAAGAATATGAAAGAATACTAGACTTCTTGGATACAATCATCGAAGAAGAGGAAGATGAAGAATAATGGATTTTAAATTAGATTCTACAAAGGGTGAACTAAGTCTAAAGGACTTCGAAGGCAAGACCCTTGTCCTATACTTCTATCCAAAGGACAACACCAGCGGATGTACAGTAGAAGCGGAAGGATTTCGCGATTTGTATGATGAATTTAAAAAACTAGGGGCAGAAGTAGTTGGAATTTCCAAAGACACTGTGAAAAGTCACATAAAATTCAAAGAAAAACTAAATCTCCCATTCGAGCTACTAGCAGATTCAGAAAGGGAAGTGCACAAGGAGTTCGACGTACTAAAAGCTGGTAAGATGTACGGCAAAGATGTAATCCGTACCATCAGATCCACATTTATCTTCGACAAAGAAGGTAAATTGGTAAAAGAATTTAGAGATGTAAAAGCTAAGACACACCCAGAAGAGGTGCTGGAATATCTAAAAAATGGTATATAATGAGTATTCCAAATTTTTAAGAGAGAAATTTCACGAAAAAGTATACAAGATCCCGATAAAAGTAGAAGGACTAAGCTGTCCAAATAGAGATGGAACCTGTGGAGTAGGTGGATGTATATTCTGTGGAGAAGAAGGCGGATCATTTGAAAATAGAGAAGGTAGCATAAAAGAGCAGGTACAGAAAAACATAGCTCATATAGAAGATCGCTACAACGCTCATAAATTTATAGCCTACATTCAAAACTATACAGCAACCTACATGGAAATAGAAAACTTCAAAAAGACCATAGAAGAAGCAGTTATGGCAAGCGAAAGGATAGTAGGCGTAAATATCTCCGCAAGGCCAGACTTCTTAACCGATGGACATCTCGACTATTTGGAAAAATTAAATGAAAAGTACATGGTAACATTGGAAGTAGGACTTCAAACTCCAAACTACCATACACTAGTAAAGATAAATAGAGGTCATCTTCTAAGCGACTATATAGATGCAGTACAAAGAATAAAAAGAAGAGGGCTTCGAATATCCACACATTTAATATTAAATCTCCCATATGATGACGATTTAGATGCAGTAGAAAGTGCAAATATAATCTCAGTCCTAGGAGTAGATGAAGTAAAAGTCCACGCTCTATATATATTAAAAGGCACAAAACTGGGACAGATGTACTTAAATGGCGAAGTGGAACTGATCTCAAAAGAAGAATACGTAGATAGAGTAATACTATTTTTAAGACATTTGGATGAAAAAGTTGTAATCGGAAGACTACTCGGTAGAGCGCCAGAGGAGAACACACTGTTTTGCAACTGGGACACATCCTGGTGGAAGATTAGAGATGAAATAATAGAAAAAATGGAAAAAGAAGGCTATTACCAAGGTCAACTGAGAAAGGAAGATTCAAAATGATTAAATTTATTTTAGGCGCAAAAGGCGTAGGTAAGACAAGATGGCTAATTGAAGAAGCTAACAAAGATCTAAAAAATGGAAATGGAAACATTGCATTCGTAGATGTAGATGACGATCACATCTTCAGTCTTGATTACAATATACGACTAATAAACGCAACAGACTACAAAATTGAAACCCTTAACTCATTCTATGGGTTCATTTGTGGACTATGCGCAATGGACTTTGATCTTCAAAAGATCTACGTAGATGGACTATATAAAGCACTAGAAGTAAGCGTAGAATCACTAGAAGAACTACACAAAGAACTATCAAAAGTACCAGGACTAAAAGACAGAGAAATCTACATCAACGCAGAATATCAATTAGCAGACGTAACAGATTATCTAAAAGAAAATTCTCTAGAAGTAACAGGAGAATAAAATGAAGGACAATAAGACATTGGTAAGAGTCGTGGTAGTATTACTAATAATAGCCATGGTCCTACCACTTCTTGTACAAGGATTGTCATTTATAATACAATGAAGTCGGAAAACTGGTTTGAAAATTTTTTCGAACATAGGTCAAACCTCATCAAAAAGTACGAAGAAAAAATAATCACAAAAAAAGAATTTCTAAAATTAAATTACGAGTACTTCGTCCTTAAAATGAGAGGTCCATATATAAATATTAACAGCTATGAAAAGGCGATGTATAACTACCAGTACTATAACGCAGTTGCTAAATACTACCGGATGTTGGCATCGTCTTATCGTTTTGATAAGAAGAAAAAAAGAAACTACAACGATTGTCTAAACATCTCAAACAACTACTACGACCAAAAAGATGGAGTAATCCTAGAAATACTTAGACTAAAAGATTACAAAGAAATCGAAGGCTACTATGTGGATTGTAACTCAAAATCACTTAAGAACACACTGGTAGAAATAGTGGTAAAAGACGAAAAGGAAGCAATCTTCCACACAAAATCAGAACGAATAATCGAAAAATTAAAAGAAAAATCTATATTTGACGAGAATTTGAGAGCATCATTAATCGACGGATATATAAACGAAAGGTACTAGAGGTACCTTTTTTTGTACAAAAAATCCCGACAAAAATCGGGATAATAAGTAAAATTTGTAAAATTAAAAAATTGATATTTGAAAAAATAGTTTAAATTTCTTTTTCGGGTTCATAATTATCGAACTTAATACCATCAAAAGCATCGGCAACGAGATTTCTAGCTTTTTCATAGATAAAATCAGGAAC